>JAGBHX010000090.1 GCA_017935265.1 Clostridia bacterium
ACAAGTCTTCTGACAGGCAAAACCGTTGAGGGCAAAAAGCTTGATGAAGGCGTTACAGACTTCTGCGCAAATGCCGACGGTTCAAAGATTGCGGTTGCAATGTTAAACGGTGAAAGTCAAGCACTTGCCGTTGTTACCCCCGACGGCAAGGTTAAGCAATACGCTTGTGACAGCGTTTATTCCGATATGCAGTTTATAAATAATGAAACTCTTGTTGCAACCGCCTACACAAATGACGGCGCGTGGGTAAATTATGTAATTACTGTGCAATAAATTATTGACAGATTACATCTGAAAGTTTAATATATATACATTGTTTATGTTAGGAGAATACAGATGAAAGTCAGCAAATTACTTTTGGAAACACTCAGAGATGCTCCCGGCGATTGCATAATCGAAAGCCAGAAGCTTATGACCCGCGGCGGTTATATGAAATATATGCACAACGGTATATATTCACTTTTTGCCCCCACAAAGAGAATGGCAAAAAAGATTGAAAATATCATCCGCGAGGAAATGGACAGAATTGACGGCCAGGAGGTTATGTTCCCCGTTGTTATGCCTGCATCCTTGTGGCAGGAGTCAGGCAGATACACATCTATCGGCAGTGAAATGGCACGCTTTAAAGACAGAAGCGGCAATGATGTTGTTTTGGGTATGACTCACGAGGAGGCCGCAGTTCACCTTGCAAGAAACACAGCCAACTCATATTCACACTATCCCTTTATGATTTATCAGATTCAGACCAAGTTCCGTGACGAGCCCAGATGCCGCGGCGGTCTTATCCGTGTGCGCGAATTCACAATGAAGGACGCATATTCTTTCCACACCTCACAGGAAGACCTTGAGCAGTATTATGAGCGTTGCTACGAGGCATATGAGCGCATCTTCAAGCGCGCAGGCGCAAAGAACGTTGTTGCCGTTAAGAGTGACTCTGGTATGATGGGCGGCAGCATTTCCCACGAGTTTATGCTCCTTGCCGACATCGGTGAAGACACCCTTGCAATCTGCCCCGAATGCGGATACAAGGCAAATATGGAAGCAGCAGACGTTAAGGTTGAAAATGAGGGAGGCGAGCTTGAAGAGCTCAGAAAAATCCACACCCCCGACATTAAAACAATCGACGACCTTTGCAACTTCATTTCAATCCCCGCTTCAAAGCTCTGCAAGGCAGTTGTATATCAGAAAAACCTCACAGATGAATACATCATCGTGTTTATCCGCGGTGACCTTGATGTTAACGAAACAAAGCTTCGCAACTTCATCGGCGAAGAAATTCACCCCGCAATCATCACAGAGGAAAGCGGAATTGTTGCAGGCTTTATCGGTGCCGTTAACCAGAACGCAAAGGCACAGCTTGTGTTTGACTCATCACTTGTCGGCCTTGAAAGCACGGTTTGCGGTGCAAACGAGGTTGACTATCACTATGCGGGCTTCAACGTTGCCCGTGACTTCGGTGAGGTTGAATACGTTGATGTTGCCAAAATTTATGAGGGTGCTATTTGCCCCTGTTGCGGCAAAAAGACAATTCAGATTTCCAACGGTATCGAGGTTGGCAACATCTTCCAGCTGGGCACAAAATACACAAAGAGTATGGATATGACATATCTTGACTCAAACGGTGTTGCACAGCATCCCATTATGGGCTGCTACGGCATCGGCGTTGGCAGACTTATTGCTTCAATCTGTGAAGAAAGCCACGATGATTACGGCCCTGTATGGCCCATTTCAATCGCGCCCTGGCAGGTTCAGATTTGCAACCTTCGCAAAAAGAACGAAGAGGTTTCTGCCGTTTGCGAAAAGCTTTATGACGAATTACAGAAAAATCACATCGAAGTGCTTTATGATGACCGTGATATGCGCCCCGGCTCAATGTTTGCCGATGCAGATTTGTTCGGTATCCCCGTAAGAGTTGTTGTAAGCCCCAAGACCTGCGAAAAGGGTATTGTTGAGGTTTCATTCAGAGATAAGAGCTTCAAGGGTGAAATTCCTATGGACACAGCCGTTGAAGAAATCACAAAAATGGTCAACGACCTTATGAAGCAGTACGATATATAATTTTTAAGCCGTTCCTTGTGAACGGCTGAAATTTTAGGAGAAAAGCATGAAAAAGTTTTTGATTTGTCTTCTGGCTGTCTTTGTGCTCGGCGGCGTGTTTTTTGCGGGAGCTGTTTTTGGTGAAAGAACACAGCGTGAGCTTCTTCTTGATTATGATGATGAAGAAGCGGTGAAATCGGACTCTGCCGACAGTGAAGCGACCGCTGTTACGGACAACCTTCTTGAAGAAATGCTGGAAGATTATTTTACCGGCGGCAACAAGTACGGTTATGACGAATTCTGGAGTGACTTCAAATTTGCAGAGGTTCATCCGGACGGTCACGGTGTTGCAATTTCTGCAGGCTCAGGCGGAGCAGGAAGTATGATGGAAGGTTGGTTTTTTACCTCTGACGGCGGAAAAAGCTGGACCTTTGGCGAAAACAAGGTTTATTCAAACGGACCCGGTGCGATTGCTTACATCGACGACACGGTGATAAGAACAAGCTATGGCGGTGCAGATGTTTTTACAGATAACGGAAAGACCTTGAAAAAAGAGGTTTCTTTTTCAGAGCTTACAGGTCTTTCATCGTACAACGGTGAGGATATACCGTCAATTGTCAGCACATATCCTGATGACGGAACAATTATTTTCGGTTTCGGCGCTTATGACGATGCAGGTCAGTCCACAAACAGCGGCTACACATATATGGCTGAATTTGATAAAGAGCTGAATTTTATCAGAGAAATATATAAAAGATAGGTTGTGAGAATATGTCAACATTACTCTGGCACAATGAGTTTATAGACGATTGGATGTGTGCTTTTCCCCTCGGCAACGGCAGAGTGGGCGCAATGATTTACGGCAACCCTCATTGTGAGCAAATTGAAATTAACGAAGAGTCCCTTTGGTGCGGAAGAAAAATTGAAGAAAAATATCACGCTTCACCCGAGGCATTGGCAGAAATAAGAAAGCTGATTTTTGAAGAAAGGCTTCAGCAGGCGGCAGACTTGGCCCGCGCAACCTTTCTTTCAGACCCTCCCGTGGTGCGCTCATATGAGAGCTTCGGTGAAATTTTTGTTGATTTTTTTGACAAATCTCCTTTTTCGGATTACCGCAAGGAGCTTGAACTCAGTGAGGCGATCAGCCGCGTAAGCTTTGTAAAAAGCGGAATGAAATTTCAAAGCGAGTGCTTTGTCAGCGAAGAGTTTGATGCCCTTGTTTATAAGCTTTGGAATGACGGCAGACCTTTTTCCTGCAAAGTGTCACTCAAAAGAAAAAGAGATGCTTATTCCGCATCTCTGAGAAAAGATGAAATTATTCTCAACGGCAGACTCAACACCGCAGACAGCCCCCTTTACGGCGAGGGCTGTGAGGGTATGTCCTTCGGCGGCAAATTAAAAATCGTCACCGACGGTACACTTACCCCCGACCACGAATTTATCACCGTGACCGACTGCACCTATGTTGTTCTTTACGGTGCATTTGAAACAAATTACAGCATCAAAAAATTCGATATTGATGAAGAAACAGATTACCGCGCCAAAATCAACGCCTGCCTTGATAAAATTTCGCAGGTATCTTATGAAGAAATCAAAGCCCGTCATATCGCGGAGCACCGCAAATGGTTTGAGCGTGTTTCATTTGACCTTTTGGCACCTGATTACAGAGAAATTTCTGCTGACGAGCGCCTTGACGATTTCGGTGACGGCAAGCCTGACAATGATTTGCTTACCCTTTATTATAATTTCGGCAGATACCTGCTCATTGAAAGCTCGGGCAAAAACGCCCGCCTGCCCGCTAACCTTCAGGGAATCTGGTGTCACGACTTCAATCCGCCATGGGGCAGTGATTTTCACACCAATATCAACCTGCAGATGAACTATTGGCCTGCAGGCTGCATCAATTTAACCGAAGCGGAAGAGCCCTTTGTCAACTTTATGAAAAAGGTCAGCGACCTTGGCAAAAAAACGGCAAAGGATTTGTTCGGCGCAAGAGGCTGGGTAATCAACCATACCTGCGATGCTTTTGGACGAACAGGCGTTCACGACAGTGTGGACTGCGGATTTTTCCCCATGGCAGGAGCATGGCTTTGTCTTAATCTGTGGGAGCACTATGAATTTACAGGTGACAGAAAGTATCTTGAAGAGATTTATCCCATTCTCAAAGGCGCCTGTGAGTTTGTCAGCGATTATCTTATTGAAGATAAAAACGGCTTCCTTGTGACTTCTCCCTCTAACTCTCCCGAAAACTCTTTTTATTACACCGAGCCTGACGGCTCACAGCAGGAGAGTATGTTTACCTATGCAGCGGCAATAGATTTTCAGATTATCCGTTCTCTTTTCACAAGAACGGCACATGCCTGCAAGGCCTTGGGCGGTGACGGAGCTTTTGTGGCAGAGCTTGAAGCAATTATGAAAAAGCTTCCGCCTGTTAAAATCAGCGAGCGTTACGGCACAATACAGGAATGGGTAAAGGACTACGAAGAAACCGAGCCGGGTCACAGACATATTTCACAGCTTTTCGGTCTTTATCCCGATGACAGCATCAACGAAAGCGACCCCGTGATTTACGAAGCGGCAAAGAAAACCATTGCTCGCAGAATTGAAAACGGCGGCGGCTCAACGGGCTGGTCAAGAGCGTGGACAATCTGCTTTTACGCAAGGCTCAAGGACGGCAACAATGCCGCAAAGCATTTGGGATATCTCCTTTCAAAATGTACGGCATACAATCTTTTTGACATTCATCCGCCTTTCCAGATTGACGGCAACTTCGGCGGAGTTGCAGGTATGACCGAAATGCTTATTCAAAGCCACCTGGGCTCACCTGATGCAAGAATTGTTGAGCTTCTTCCCGCTCTTCCCGATATCTGGCCCAAGGGCAGAATCAACGGTGTTAAGGCAAGAGGAAACCTCACCTTTGACATTGAGTGGAATGACGGCAAGGTGGCAAAAGCTGTTGTCCGTGCCGAAAAAGACTCTGTTCTCAGGCTCAGACTCAATGAGCGCACAAGCGTTCCCTGCAACAATAATTATGAAATTGCCGACGGTATTCTCACGGCAAAAATCTCTGCAGGCGAAGCGGTGACATTCACATTTTAACGAAAAGAGCAACCAACGTTTAACTGTCGGTTGCTCTCTTTTTGTCTCTTAAATTTTTAAAAAAATCGCTGAGAAGCGCTGAGGCTTCGTCTGCTCTGTAGCCGCTCTCAATTTTGGGCTTGTGATTATACGGCAGGTCAAAAAGGTTGATTACCGAATGGCACGAGCCTGCTTTCAGGTCACTTGCGCCGTAGGTCACTTTTTTGAGCCGCGAATTGATTATTGCCCCTGCACACA
>JAGBHX010000091.1 GCA_017935265.1 Clostridia bacterium
AGGCTGTTGAGTTTATTTCAATGGACGGCTATCACAAAAAGGATGAAAACACATTTGATGATGTGAAGGTTAAGCCTCATAACAATCCCGTTCCGGAGGTTGACTCAGCCACTCTCACTGCAGAGCTCAAACCCTTTAGCTGGAACGTTATCAGACTTAAGAAATAATATCTGAAGCCCTGTTCTCTTAGTAGGACAGGGTTTTAATTGCTTTATATTGTATTTTTTATATTTTTATGGTAGAATAGTAGTATTATATCTTTGCTCTTTGGAGGTCAGTATGACGATTTATGAAATTGCCGACGGTGTAAGACTTGTCAGCGTCAGAACCGACAAATTTAAAACAAGCCGAATCAGCTTCACTATGGCAACTCCTCTTGAAGGCAACATTTCTGCCAAGGCAATTCTGCCTTATCTGCTTCACCGCAGATGTGCCGAATACCCCGATTTCACCGCCTTCAACGGAATGCTTGATGAACTTTACGGTGCGGTTGTGTCTGCATCCGTTTCCAAAGTCGGTGAAAACCTTTTGCTTTCAATAAATATGACCGCCGTTGATGACCGCTTTGCATTGAACGGTGATAAAGTAACGGACGAATGCGTTGAGCTTCTGACAAAACCGGTGTTTGAGCCTATTGTTGAAAACGGAGCGTTCCCCGAAAAAATTGTTGAAGAAGAAAAGCGCCTGCTTACCGAAAAGCTTGAAGCGGAGCAGAATGACAAGCGCCATTATGCTTTTGACCGTTGCGAGCAGATTATGTTTGCCAACGAAGCCTACGGCAAAAACAGACTCGGCACTGCCGAAGAAATTGCCTCCCTCACAGGCAGAGATGTTTACCTTCAATGGCTTGATTTGCTTAAAAGCGCAAAAATGCAGCTCACTATGGTGGGTAGCTGTGAGCCTGACAAGGTTAAAGATATTCTTACGCAAAAATTTGCAAAAATCGAAAGAAGCCCTGCTGTAAAAGAAACTGACTTTTTTGCAGGCTTCCCCAAGCCCAACTATGTTTGTGAGACCTTGCCTGTTAAGCAGGGCAAGCTTGTTATGGGCTTCAGAGCAGGAATGAGAAATGAAGATGACAACGTTTATCCGATGAAGGTGGCTGTTGATATTTTCGGCGGCGGAACCTACTCCAAGCTTTTCAGCGTTGTTCGTGAAAAAATGAGCCTGTGTTATTACTGCTCTGCATCACTTTTTGCACAAAAGGGTGTTGTTATGGTGCAAAGCGGCATTGAAAACGACAATGAAGAAAAGGCAAAAAGTGAAATTCTCAATCAGCTCAAGGAAGTGGCTGAGGGCAATTTTTCAAACGAAACGTTTTCTTCTTCAATCAAGAGCCTTTGCGACGGCAGGCTGAGTGTGAATGATATTCCCGAAAGCCTTTGCGCCTGGTATACTGCTCAGATGATGAGAGAAGAATTGATTTCACCCGAAGAGCAGGTAGAAAAATTTAAGGCTGTTGACAAGGCTCAGGTTATAAGAGCCGCCAAAACAATTATGCTTGACACGGTTTATATGCTCAAAGGAAATGCAGAGGGGGATGACGATGATAATTAAAGAAGTACGCAATGAACGTCTGGATGAAATGTATTATGACATTTCTCATCCGTCGGGGCTCAAAATTCTCGTTATGCCCAAAAGCGGATATTCGGGCGCTTACGGTATTTTTATGACAAAATACGGCGCTATTGACACAATGCTTCCTCAGGCCGACGGCACATATAAAGAAATCCCCGAGGGTACTGCCCATTTTCTTGAGCACAAGCTTTTTGAAAGTGAGGACCTTGATGCTTTTGAACGCTTTGCCAAAACGGGCGCATCTGCCAACGCTTACACAAGCTTTGACAGAACGGGATATCTTTTTTCCTGTTCAAGCAATTTCAGGCAGAATCTTGAAATTCTTCTGGACTTTGTTCAGCATCCTTATTTCACACAGCAGACTGTTGAAAAAGAGCAAGGCATTATCGGTCAGGAAATTATGATGTATAAGGATGTTCCCGATTGGGAGATTATGTTTAATCTTTTCAGAGCGATGTATCATAATCACCCGCTGAGAACAGACATTGCAGGCACCTGCGAGTCAATTGCCGAAATCACTGCGGATATGCTTTATGACTGCTATAACAGCTTTTATAATTTAGGTAATATGGTGCTTGCCGTTGCAGGCAACGTCAGCGTTGACGACGTGGTTGAGGTTGCAGACAGAGTGCTTGAAAAGAAGAGCGACGGAGCAATGCTTGAAAGAAAAGTCTTTGATGAGCCGAAAGAGGTTGTGAGCCATTACACCGAAGAAAAGCTTTCTGTTTCAGCTCCTCAGTTTATGCTCGGCTTCAAAGAAAATTATCCCGACCCTGTCCAGCCCACAAAGCGTGAGCTTGGTGTGGATATGATTCTTGATATAATCGCAAGTCCATCATCTCAGCTTTATAAGAGATTGCTTTCCCAAAAGCTGATTAACACAACCTTCTCTTATGAATACTTCACAGGCTTTGGCTACAGCGCTGTGCTTTTCGGCGGTGAAAGTGCCGACCCCAAGGCGGTTGAAAGTGAAATTAAAGCAGAAATTGAAAAATTCAGGCGAGAAGGCATCAGCGAAAAAGAATTTGAGCGCACACGCAAAAAGCTTTACGGCAGAATGATTATGGGTCTTAACGACGTTGACGAGCTTGCTAATAATATGGCAGTTTCATATTTCTGGGATGAAGATGTTTTCACTGATTTTGAGGAATATGAAAAAATTACGGTTGAGTATCTCAACGAACTGCTCGGAGAAATTATGCTTGATGAATACAGTGTGCTTTCTGTAATTCTGCCTTTGGAGGAATAATATAATGGATTCTGCAATAGTTTATTTTACGGGGATTGACCGCGGGTTTACCGTTTCGTCAATTCTTGCTCAGTTCAATCTTTTCGGCAATGATATAACAATCCGCTGGTACGGTGCGATTATTGCCTTCGGCTTTTTGCTTGCCGTGCTTTTCGGCGGCAGAACAGCATACAAATGGAAAATGAGCCTTGATAAAATGATTGATGTGCTCATTTACGGAACAATTTTTGCCATTATCGGTGCAAGGCTTTATTACTGCATTTTTGAATGGGACAGATATAAGGACAATCCGCTGGAGATTTTTGCTATCTGGAACGGCGGCCTTGCCATTTACGGCGGCATAATCGGCGGAATTGCGGCGGCCTTTGTTGTGTGCAAGGTAAGAAAGCTCAATTTCTACAATCTTCTTGACATTGCAGGTATGAGTCTTCTCATCGGTCAGGGTATCGGACGGTGGGGCAATTTTGCCAATCAGGAGGCGTTCGGAACAAACACTGACCTGCCTTGGGGTATGTGGAGCAAAAAGACTGCTCTCTATATTATGGACCATCAGAGCGTTTTTGCCGAAAAGGGCATTGAAATGGACCCGAATCTCCCGGTTCACCCCACATTTTTGTATGAGTCAGTGTGGTGTATAGTCGGCTTCTTTGTGCTGTTACTTATTACCAAAAAGCTGAGAATTTTCAGCGGCCAGACCTTCCTTTGTTACGGAATATGGTACGGAACAGGCAGAACGATTGTTGAAGGCTTCCGCACCGACAGCCTTTATGTTGGCGATACTACTCTGAGAGTGTCACAGCTTCTCAGCCTTGCCATTGTGGCTGTTTGCCTCGTTGCACTTGTTGTGCTTGTAATCAAATATAAAAAGAATCCTCAGCCCATTGACGGAATTGATTTCTTTTTGGAAGAGCAATTAAAAGCTGAAAAAGAAGCCTGCGAAAAGGAAGAGGATAACGAAATTACCGTTGCTGTTTCCGAAGGTGACGACAAAATTGAAGAATAGTCGCGACGGCTTGAAAAAGCTGTATTGAAGTGATATAATTCTATCAAATTTTCAAGGAGACAAACAAAAAAATGAATTTTACTTTTAAAAGAATTATTTCAGTTCTTATGTCTTTGGTGCTTCTGTTCGGCGTTGCTGTTTTGCCGGGCTATGCAACTGAAACCGAAGCCGACAGCAGCGAAGATTATCCGATGCTGACTACACAGGAGTTTGTTTCGGAAGTGAAAGCAATAAACAGCGCCTGTGAGGCAGTGCTCGGCTTCAGACTTTTTCCTGAGGAGAAGCTGCAGATAAAGATTGACGGCTTTCTCAACGATGTTTTTGCAGGTATCAAAGAAGAAACTGCAGGAGCAATCGACTGTGAACTGTTGATTCAGAATCTTCCGTCACTCAAGGGTCATTCAAATGAAATCAAATCATTGCTGAAGCTTGATATGGGCGAGCTTGACCCTGCTCTTAAAGAAATGGCTGACGACTATTATTCTCAGCAGAATATGCTTGGCGGTTTCGCAATTTCTTTTATCAGAGTATATCTCAAAACCATTGAAAGCTGTGAGATTTATTCCGTGCCGGTTGAAGGCGAGGAGGGCAGACTTGAGCTTTGCCTTGTTCTCAATTTTGAGCAAGGTGAGTCTGAGCTGTTTTATACGGGAATTATTTATGACACAACGGACGGCACTCTCAACAGCAGAGAAGAAAACGGCATCCTCGGCATCGGCTTTGTTTTTGATACAGACGATTATATAATTTCAACAGCCGTAAATTCATGGCAGAGAGGCTTCGGCTTCACGATGGCATATGATATTTTTTGCTATGTTACAAAGCTGTTTGATTATGTGACTGTAAGAGTTAAGTTTACTTATGATAACCGTGAATGGATGATTCAGCTCTGGAAGGGCAAATATCTTGTTGCTCCCGGTGCTGAAATCGGTATATACAACCGTGAAATCGGCTCTTTCGGAACCTTTTACAATTGTGCGGCTGATGAAGATATGATGGTTATGGGTATGGAAATATATCATCAGGATGATTTGATTTTTGAAATGGAGCCACAGCTTCATTGGTGGCTCACAGGCTTCAAGCTTCATCCCAAGGTATATGCTCCGTCAAGTCTTACGATGAGTGCAACAATTGATTTCCCCACAGAGGAGATGGCAACTCTCTTTGTTGAAAATGCAAATGCAACAGGGGAGATTGAAGCTGAACGCAGCGGCACACACACATCATTTGTATGGTGATTATTCGGGCGTGTAAAAGCGCCCGATTTTTATGCAAAAAAATGTTGACAAACGCTTTACATTGTGTTATACTCGTTCATACCGCGTACTTCGGGCGTTGCTATGCAACACAAGTGATTTATCCGCCCCACAGTAGCGAGTCCATAATAAAGGAAGGTAAGAAATATGTACGCAATCATTGTTACAGGCGGCAAGCAGTATAAGGTTGAAGCAGGTGAAACTGTTTACATCGAAAAGCTTGACGTTGAAGCCGGCGACGAAGTTGTTTTTGACAAAGTTGTTGCAGTAGGTAAGGATGACGGTATTGTTGTAGGTGCTCCTTATGTTGAAGGCGCAACAGTTACAGCAAAGGTTGAAAAGAACGGCAAAGCAAAGAAAGTTGTTGTTTTCACTTACAAGTCAAAGAAAAACGAGAAGCGTAAGATGGGCCACAGACAGCCCTACACAAAGGTTGAGATTTCAGCTATCAACGCTTAATTTGGTATGATTAAAGCCAGATTTTTCAATCAGGGTGATTTGCTCACAGGCTTTGAGGTTGAGGGTCACGGCGGCGGAGAAGAAGGCACGGACATTGTCTGCGCGTCAGTTTCTTCGGCAGTTTATATGACAGCCAACACCGTAACCGAGATTTTATCAGTTGACGCCGACATCAAGGTTGAGGACGGTTATCTTTATTTTAAAGTTCAGCCGTTGAGTGAAACACAAGCGATTCTCAAAGGCTTACAGCTGCATTTGATAAGCCTGTCTAAGGATTATCCGAAAAACATTAAAGTTACAAACATCTAAACGGAGGTGCCATAATGCTTAAAATCAACATTCAGCTTTTTGCTCATAAAAAAGGTATGGGTTCAACCCGTAACGGCCGTGATTCTGAATCAAAGAGACTCGGCGTAAAGCGTGCTGACGGTCAGTTTGTTCTTGCAGGTAACATTCTTGTTAAACAGCGCGGAACACACATCCACCCCGGCAACAACGTTGGCAGAGGTTCTGACGATACACTCTTCGCACTTATCGACGGTAAGGTTAAGTTCGAGCGTGTTGGTAAAGACCGCAAAAAGGTTAGCGTTTACGCAGTTGAGCAGTAATTGCAAAAATAAAGCACCCAAGTCGGGTGCTTTTCTTTTTTTATCCCCGTCCGAATTGTTGCCGCAACAGACGGGGTATATTAAGCGGACATCTGCCAAACGGCGGTGCGGTTTATTTAAAGCCTCAGCGCCGCACCTTTATATCCGCATATCTTTAGTCTTTACTTCCCGCTTTATTATATGCAAGGGAATAAAAAATGGGGACTGTCTTACTTGCTTTAGTAAGGCAGTCCCTTTTGGTTATATATCGTTTTTGATTATGTCTTCGTAGCTTTCACCTTTGATAATCAGCCTTGCCTTGCCGTCTTTTACCATAACAACGGGCGGGCGGGGGATTCGGTTATAATTTGAAGCCATTGAGTAGTTGTAAGCACCTGTTGAAAGCACGGCAAGAATGTCGCCTGCTTCAACCTCGGGAAGCTTAACGTTTTCCTGAATCAAATCGCCGCTTTCACAGCACTTGCCTGCAACGGTGGCGGTGAGCGTTTTATCATCGTTGATTTTGTTGGCGCACACAACCTCGTAAGCAGACTGGTAAAGAATGTATCTGGGGTTGTCCACCATACCGCCGTCAACGGAAACATAGTTTCTTACGTCGGGAATTTTTTTAACTGAACCTACGGTGTAAAGCGTAACCGCTGTTGCGCCCACGATTGAACGGCCGGGCTCAATATAAATAAACGGAACGGGAAGGCCGTATTCATCTGCTTTTGCATTGACAACCTTTGCTACGTTGTCCATATAATTCTCATAAGCTTCGGGCTTGTCGTCCACAAGATATTTGATGCCGAAGCCGCCTCCCAGGTTGAGCTCGGTAATGGTGACACCTGTTTCATCTTTAATGTCTTTAATGAATTTCATCATAACCTCTGCCGCCAGCTCAAATGGGTCAATGTCAAAAATCTGTGAGCCGATGTGGCAATGAACACCCTTGAGCTCAACGTTAGGCATTGAAAGGGCAGTTTTAACTCCCTGCATTGCTTCGCCCGTTTCAAGGGCAAGGCCGAATTTTGAGTCAATCTGTCCTGTGCGGACAAAATCGTGTGTGTGTGCGTCAATGCCCGGCTTGATGCGGAACATTATGCTCACTTTTTTGCCCTTGTCTCCTGCGATTGTGTTGAGCGTTTCAAGCTCTGTGAGGTTATCCACCACAATTCTGCCGACACCCGCATCAACAGCTTCAACAAGCTCACTGTACTTTTTGTTGTTGCCGTGGAAGCAAATCTTTTCTGCAGGAAAGCCGACGCTGAGGGCTGTGTAGAGCTCGCCGCCGGAAACCACATCAATGCCCATATTTTCATCATTTACAATACGGTAAATCTCCTTGCAGCTGAAAGCCTTGCTGGCATAGAGAACTCTGCCGTTACCGTTATAATTTTTTTGAATCGAGCAGACAAATGCTCGGCAGTTGTTACGGATTTCGTTTTCATCATAAACAATCAGAGATGTGCCGAATTCTTTTGCAAGCTCTACTGTGTCACATCCGCCGATTGTAAGGTGATTATTTTCATTCGTGTTTAAGCATTGAGAAACAAACATATTTTAACCTCCTGCCGCTTTTGAAATGACGGCTCTTATTTCTTCTGCGCCTGTTCCTTTGGTGGCGGAGAAGGGGATAGCAAGCACATCACCGAACTCGGCCAGCTCTGTTTTGATGTCTTCAAGTCTTTTTGCTGTTTCTGATTTGTTGAGCTTGTCGCTCTTTGTCATAACAACAATAAAGGGGTAATTATAATGCTTCAAAAAGCGCATCATTTCCAAATCCTGCTCTGTTACGCTGTGGCGCATATCGGTCAGCTGAACAACGAGCTTGATGTTGCGCCCTGAGCTGAAATAGCTTTCCATAAGGTCAGACCAGCGGCGCTTTTCGTCAAAGGAAACCTTTGCATAGCCGTAGCCCGGCAGGTCGACCATTTTAACACCGTCGCAGTCAAAAAAGTTGATCGTAACCGTTTTACCGGGAACAGAGCTGACTCTTGCAAGATTTTTTCTGTTGAAAATTTTGTTGAGCAACGAGGATTTTCCGACATTGGAGCGACCAGCAAAGGCGATTTCAACATTGTCGGTTTTGGGCAACTGAGCCGAAACGCCGAAGGAAGTTTCAAATTTTACGTTATTAAAATTCATTCAATCCACCTGCTCTTATTGTAGTGTAGGTCTTTTCGCTTTTGATATTCAAAGAAGCGGCGGCAACTGCCTTGCTTTCATTTTTGCAAAGGGCGGTGTCGAAAACCTCACCCAATTCACTCACTGGAACAAACTCGATTGCGCTTCTGACAACGGGGTCAACCTCGCTGAGGTCGGGCACGTTTTTCTTGGGGATAATCACGGTCTTGATGCCTGCGCGATAAGCTGCCATGGTTTTTTCTTTGAGTCCGCCAATGGGAAGAACTCTGCCGCGGAGTGAAATTTCACCTGTCATTGCAACCTTCTGGTTGACGGGAATGCCCGAAAGAGCAGACACAAGTGCTGTTGCCATTGTTACGCCTGCGGAGGGTCCGTCCTTGGGCACGGCGCCTTCTGGGAAGTGAATGTGAATATCTTTTTCTTTATAGAACTTTGAGTCGATACCGTATTTTTCGGTGTTGGCTCTGATGTAGCTGATTGCGGCGAGTGCAGATTCCTTCATAACATCGCCCAATGAGCCTGTGAGCTCGGTTTTACCGCTGCCGTCAAGCACGGCAACCTCGGCCTGAAGAAGCTCACCGCCGACGGAGGTCCACGCAAGTCCGTTAACTACACCCACAACCGGGGCTTCTTCAACGGTGTCTGCGGTGAATTTT
Organism: Clostridia bacterium; assembly: GCA_017935265.1. Lineage (GTDB taxonomy): Bacteria > Bacillota > Clostridia > Oscillospirales > Acutalibacteraceae > CAG-488. Next base: position 8,937 of record JAGBHX010000091.1, read on the forward strand.
GCTGCACCTAAAAGTGCTTCAAGGTCAGTGTCCTTGACGGATACTCTTTTTTCACCGTCTTTAACGATTTTTACGGTAGCCTTACGGCACAGTGAAGCGATTTTTTGTTCAAGCTTTCGGACACCCGCTTCTCTTGTGTAGCCGTCAATAAGTGCATAAAGGGCTTTGTCGGTGATGCGGATATTGTTGCCGCTGAGTCCGTGAAGCTTTTTCTGCTTTGCAACA
>JAGBHX010000092.1 GCA_017935265.1 Clostridia bacterium
GGGGTTCAGGGAGCGGGCACGGAAAGCGGCCACAGCATCCATATCCACCATGTCAGCCAGATCGGCATAGTCCCAAACGGACAGCTTCTGAATCTCGTGAGAGGTACGGAAACCGTCAAAGAAGTTCAGGAAGGGAATGCGGCCTTCGATGGCGGCCAGATGAGCCACAGGCGCCAGATCCATGACTTCCTGGGGATTGGATTCTGCCAGCATGGCAAAGCCGGTCTGGCGGCAAGCCATAACGTCTTCGTGGTCACCGAAGATGCTCAGGGCTTGGGTAGTCAGGGCACGGGCTGCCACATGAAAGACGCCAGGGAGCAGCTCGCCTGCAATTTTATACATATTGGGGATCATGAGCAGCAGGCCCTGAGAAGCGGTGTAAGTGGTGGTCAGAGCGCCTGCGGACAGGGAGCCGTGAACGGTGCCGGCGGCACCTGCTTCAGACTGCATTTCTGCTACTTTAACTGTTGTGCCGAAGATGTTTTTTACGCCCTGTGCAGACCACTGGTCAACATAGTCAGCCATGGGGCTTGACGGGGTGATGGGATAAATACCGGCAACTTCTGTGAAAGCGTATGACACATAAGCGGCGGCATTGTTACCATCCATGGTTTTCATTTTTCTTGCCATTTTGATTATCCTCCTTGTAGTATATCCAGTAAATAGCGTTCATTTACACCACCAACAATAATAACACTTTTAATCCGAATTGTAAACATCAAAAATCAAATTTTTTGTCAAAAATTTAACTAATTGAGGAAAATCTTTTGTTAAAAAGAAATAATTCCCTTTTTGATGAGAACATTATAAAGTTTTTGCTTGATTTTAACATTTTGTTTGTTATACTATAGTTAATAAGAAAGGGGGTCATATTTTGAACCTCAGATTTCAAGACAGAATGAACTCCAACAGTTTTGTTTTGGCAGTAAGAAAATTCTTTATGTCAAAGCTGTGTGTTCTTCTTCAGCTCATTGCGGCAATTGCAATCATAATCATCCGCTTCAAGGGTGACAATATGCCCATCGTTTACGGCATCGCAGGCTTCATTATTCTTGAGTCGCTGATCCTTGTCTTTTGCGATGACATAATTGCAACCCTGCCCGCCTTTATGATGGTGTCGGTCATATCGCTGAAATGCTATGACTCGTTCAACCAGTTTATGGAGGTCTGGTGGATTCTTCTTTTTGCAGTTCCTGCCGTACTTTTCCATTTTGTTGTTTACAGAAAAAAGCTGCAGGCAGGCAAGCTGACGGTTCCGTACATAGTTATGGGCTTCGTTTTTTCCCTCGGCGGTGTGGGAATTATTACTGCTGAGGATTATTTCAACGGTGCCTCTCTTTACCACTCCTTCGGTCTCGGCTTCGGAATGCTGATAATGTATGTGCTGTTAAGCTCCCACCTTCATACAAGCAAGGATTATAACCTTCGCATCCGTCTCTCTTATATAATGATGGCCACAGGTATTCTCTGCTCATTTATGGTGTTTTTTCAGTACTTTATGTACCGCGACATCGTTTTCAGCGAATTCAGAATTATCTATATGCAGTGGCGAAACAACGTTTCCACCATTCTGATGCTGGTTATGCCCTTCTCCTTCTATGTTTCAACAAGAAAGTATCCCTATTTCTTCCTCGGCCTTATCGAGTATGCCGCGCTTCTTCTTTCGGGCTCACGCGGCGGTGCAATGTTCGGCACAATCGAGCTTGCACTCTGCCTTATTGTTCTGATTTATACCGACAAGAAAAACAGAAATAAAAACATTGCAATCATCACCGTGTGCACTGTTCTGCTTTGCACCTTTGCCAGAACGGTTGTGGAGTTTTTTATGCCTACACTCCAGCGCTTTCTCGACGGCGACAGCATCAGAAGCAACCTGATTGCAAGAGCCCTGAGCGATTTCAAGGCAAACATTTTCTTCGGACGCGGTATAGGATATTCCGGCAACAGCGACGTTTATGAAGGCAAGAGTATGGCCATCAACTGGTACCACTCCTCCCCCTTCCAGGTTATCGGCAGCTTCGGTATAATGGGTATTCTCGGCTTCGGTTATCAGTTCATTGCCCGTTGCCGTCTGTTTGCTTCAAAGGTAACTCACTTTAACCTCACGCTGTTCATCGCATTCATCGGTCTTACCATGATGTCAACGGTAAACCCCGGTGAATTCTGCCCTATGCCTTATGCATTTCTTGTGACTTATTTCTTCGTGGTGTGTGAAAAATGCAATGCCGCCTCAGTCAGAGAAAACGGCAACGAAACGGAAGAAACCTACATCGAATTAAAATAACATTACAGCAAAAACCGACGGATTAAAACTCCGTCGGTTTTACTTTTATAAATTCAGCTTTATCATATTCACCGCAAACGGTGAGCACAAAATCATCTTCAACTAATGAAACAAAGCGGTTGCCGTAAGCGTTAAAATCTTTTTCATCGGTTGCAAACTCATATTTGCCGCAGTCGGCGATAGTTCCTCCGCTTTTTTTGATTATGCTCTCTTTAAGGGTCCACAGTCTGGTGAACCCCGCCTTATCCTTTGCCGCAAAGTGGAGTTCCGTTTCGGTGCAGACTTTTTTCAGGGTTGCTTCCTTTGGCGTCACAATTTCCTGAATATCTGCGCCGATTTCATTTTTGCTCACGGCACAGGCAAACCCGTTTTTACTGTGAGAAAAATTAAAATACAACGGCTTTCCCTTTATATACGGCTTTCCGGTTTCGGTATATCCGAGAGTGAACTCATCAACACCGTTTTCCTTCAATGCCTTTATGAGCAAAAGATAAACGCCCAAACAGTTCTTTTTGTCCTTTTCAAAGCGCAGTCTGTGATATTTTTCTGCCCTTTCCTCAGGCAAGAGGTAAAGAAACTTTTCGCAATCGAAATCATATTCGTTGCAATAATAAACCTTCATCATTTTTCTTCAATCCCGAGATAAATGAGAGCAAGGCTATCTATATACTCTTCTTCAACATCACGCATTGCAGCTTCGTCGTAGCTGACAGCATAAGTCTTATTCTGCGCTGTTTCAAGCTTTTCAGTTGCAGTCTCAGTTGCCTTGGCTGAGCGAACGGAATAATTCCAATAATCACCGTAGCCCTCGATAAAATAAACTATTCTGTAGGCATCGGGAGAATCAACAATCTCAACGTCTCCGGCTTTTCTTTCCTTTGAAAGAAGCCAGTCCTTGAGTGTGCCGTCTATCATATTCATTCCCACAGCGCCTGCGTTAAGTCCGCCGGACGATGCGTTAGAACCCTGAGATTCAGTCATTGCATAGTAGGCGAAGGTGTCCTGTGTTGCATCACCGTCATCCCACTGTTCAAGCACTTCTTCGGCTTTCTTTGCCACCGCTTCAAGTGCCTCGCCCTCAAGATTTTTACCGTTGGCATCAGTCTTGTTGAAAACGATTTCACGGTAGCTTACACAATCCTCTTTTGAATAAACGGGAACATAAACAAATGCAACGGAATAGCCGTTCTTAGTTTTGAAAACAGCCACGTCGTTCTGCTTGCGCTGGCGGTCAAACGCCCATTCACCCATTTCCTCGCTGTAGGTGCCGTCAATATAATATTTGGGCACAGCAGGATAAGATTCTTTGTTTGCGCCGTTACCCACATTGGCAGAAACCGAATCCGTGAATTCATTGAGACTCTTTGATTCGGAAGCAATTTTCTGAGCAACCTCATAAGCATTGTCGCCCTTTACTTCATAGACATAAAGGTCGGCAAAATCGTATTCCTTATAATCAGCCTCATAAATCGCTTTGACGTCTTCGTCTGAATATTCTGCCATAAGCTTTGAGTTGATTTCAGAATCATATTTTGTTGCCATATATTCTCTGATAAGCTCGTTTTTGAAAAACTCTTCATCACAGGCTTCACCGAAAAGAATTTTAAGATATTCGTCAAGGCTCGGATAACCGCCCTGCTTAACCGCAGTTCTCAGGCCTTCAATATGGTCATAAACCTGAAGCTTAACATCATCGGTGAGTTCAAGACCCATATCCTGAGCAAGATCGAATTTAACACGGTAAGAAACCATTGACTTCACCGCATCATTGCGAAGATATTCCGCCCATGTTGACTCCTCGCCTGTTTCAGCATCAACCGATACCGTTGACTGCATATCAACGGGCTTTTTAAAATCAAAGGTATTGGGATTTTCCTTGGCAAAATCCTGATAATAATCGTCGTAATAGTCATCATTTTCGTCAAACTCTTCGCCAAGCTTTTTGCTGACAAATTCCTTGAACGAAAGGTTTACGCTGTTTTGCAGAGTTGAATAGCTCTGACGGTAGAAAAACTCATACTCAGCCTCAGTGATTTCAACGTCACCCATTTTCATAAGAACGCTGTCCTTATCAACCTCAAAGGTGTATTCAATATCAAGAGGGCCTTTTTCTTCAACCTTGTGATTGTTGTGGCTTCCTATAATGTTAAAATGAAACAGCAAGCCGAGCGCAACACCAACCACCGCCACTGCCGACACAATGCCGATAATCAGCCCTTTGTTAACAGGCTTTTTATTCCCTCTTTTTTTAAGCTTTTCATTTTTTGCGGCGGCCTTTTCTTTTTCCTTCTTAATATAGGCCTCCATCTCCGCGTCACCTTTATTCTCTTTAAAAACGACACCGCACTTTTTGCAGTTGGCAGCATTATCGGGCAATACCTTACCGCATTTAGGGCATTTCATAAAATTTCCCCTTTCATAAGTTGGCGGCAGTCACCAACTTTATACTATACTTTTTACATTCTATCATTAAATTTGATGTTTTTCAACACAAGAAATGTAAATTTTTTTAATTTTCTTATTGACAAGATGCAATCCTGTGTGTTAGAATGTACCGTACAGTAATTAAAAATACCCCTTGCAACAAGCGGAGGGAGGGAACAAAATGAGTCAGGTAAAAGTTAAAGAAGGCGAATCATTAGATAACGCTCTCAGAAGATTTAAGAGACAGACTTCAAGAGACGGCGTTATTCAAGAGGTTCGTAAAAGAGAGCATTATGAAAAGCCTTCCGTAAAGCGTAAGAAAAAGTCTGAAGCTGCTCGTAAGCGCAAGTTCAAATAATGACTTACATACCGGGTGCATTTAGTTGCATCCGGTTCTTTTTTACCTTATTTTTATATTGAAAAAATATATTATTTGTATTATAATAACTGTAATTTTCCTTTGGAGTTGATTTATTTGATTACACCGTCACCCGTCTCTTTTTCAATGCCCACCGTGGCACTGAGAGGATTGGTCGTTTTTCCCGGTATGAATATAAGCTTTGATGTGGGCAGAGAAAAATCTATCAATGCCCTCAAAGCCGCCATGGCAGAAAAGCAGGAGATTTTTCTTGTAACCCAGAAAGACATCCGTGATGACGACCCGGACTATGACCAATTATATAAGGTAGGTACAATCGCAAGGGTTAACCATATTGTGCGCATACCCAACTCAGAAAACATCCGTATTTCTGTTGAGGGCATCCGCAGGGCGAAGCTTTGCTCGGTTTTACTCAGCAAGGACTATCTTGTTTGCGAGGTCAAGCCGAGAAATGACGTTGCAGTTAAATCAGAAAAGCACGATTACGCCCAGGCGCTTGTGCGCCACGCCAAGGATTTGTTTGAAGAATATGCCGAATATGCGCCTCAGCTTCCGCCCGATATTATTCTCAACATTCTTGAAACTCACGATGCAGGCAAAATGGCTGACTACATTGCAGGCAACATTATGCTTGAATACACCGACAGGCAGAAAATTCTCAACGAGTTTGACCCTGTTGCAAGGCTTGAAAAAATGTGTTACCGCCTTGCAAAGGAGGGTGACCTTTTAAGGCTTGAAAACGAAATCAGCGACAAGGTTCAGGAGCAGATTGACAAGGGTCAGCGCGAATATTACCTTCACGAGCAGATGAAGGTTATTTCCAAGGAGCTTAACGAAGGCGGCTCACCCGAAGAGGAGAGCAATGAACTCAGAGAAAAAATTCTCACTCTGGCTCTCAGCCCCGAAAGTGAAGAAAAGCTTCTCAAGGAATGCTCACGTCTTGAAAAAATGCAATATCAGTCCCCCGAGGCCAACGTGCTGAGGGTTTATCTTGAAACCTGCGTAGCTCTCCCCTGGAACACCAACACCAAGGATAATCTTGATTTAGCAAACGCTCAGCGTGTTCTCGACCGTGACCACACGGGTCTTGAAAAAGTTAAGGAGCGTATCATAGAATCCCTTGCAGTTAAAAACCTCACCCGGTCGTCCTCCGCGCAGATTCTCTGCCTTGTGGGTCCTCCCGGTGTGGGTAAAACCTCAATTGCAAAATCAGTTGCCGATGCTCTCGGCAGAAAGTTTGCGCGCATCTCTCTCGGCGGTGTTTCTGATGAAGCCGAAATTCGAGGCCACCGCAAAACCTACATCGGCTCAATGCCCGGCAGAATTATTTCCGCCATTCAGCAGACAAAGGTCAACAACCCCCTCATTCTTCTTGACGAAATTGACAAGCTGGGTGCAGATTACAAGGGCGACCCTGCTTCGGCCCTGCTTGAAGTTCTCGACCCAGAACAGAACAAGAGCTTTGTTGACAGATATATTGAGCTACCATTTGATTTGAGCAAAGTTATGTTTATAACAACAGCCAATGACAAGTCAACCATACCGGGTCCGCTTCTTGACCGAATGGAAATCATTGAGCTTTCAAGCTACACAAGGGAAGAAAAATTCAGAATTGCAAAAAATCACCTTGTTGCAA
>JAGBHX010000093.1 GCA_017935265.1 Clostridia bacterium
GCCAAAGAAGCCTCACGCAGTCTTGCAAGCTTTGACGAAATCAACCAGCTCAGCGACAACAGCAGTGATTCAGCTTCTTCATCCACAGCTATTGAGCCGTCATTTGATTCTAACATTTCCGAGCTTGACGGCAATATGGCTAAAATAGCCGCCTACGGCTCCATTTTGGTGGGTACGGCTCTGTTGATATTCGGTATATGCACCGTGAATATTCCCGCTATTTTGACAGGTATAGGGCTCATAGCGGCAGGTATTGCTGTAGGTAAAAACACGGGAGCCTTCGACGGCTTAACGGAGTTTCTAAGTAAAGTCATAGAAAAGATTAAAGGTTTTATAGGGAATGTAAAACAGAAACTTACTGAAATAAAAGAGTGGATTTCAACAAATATTATAAAACCGATAGTCGATTTTTTTACACCGATTGTTGAGGTGATAAGCTCAATTTTATCTTCTATTTTCAGTAAGGTTTGGGAAGTATTTATGAAAATAGTTGAGATTTTTGTCGCTCTGGGAAAGGCTTTTTATACCTATGTTATAACCCCTGTTGTAAATTTCATAAAACAATATGTTGCAGAACCGTTGAAAAAGGCAGGAACTTGGATCTATAACAATGTGATTAAACCTATATGGGACAACCTTGTGTGGATTAAAGATAAAGCGGTTGCTTTGTTTAAAACAATAGGAAAAGCCGTGGTGACATTTATATCTAACACGTTCAAAACCGTTATCAATGGAATACTGTCGGGAATAGAGAGCAAAATTAACAACTTTATAAATATGCTCAACGGAGCAATTTATTTGATTAACAAAATTCCAGGTGTGCAGATAAGCCCATTAACCCCTCTTTCTATTCCCCGCCTTGCAAGCGGTACGGTTGTTCCTGCCAATTACGGTGAATTTCAGGCTATTCTCGGTGATAACAAGCGTGAGGTTGAAGTTGTTTCACCTCTTTCCACAATGAAACAGGCTTTTATCGAAGCTATGGAAGAAAGCGGAAACAAAGGCGGCGCACCGATGATTATTTATCTTATGATGAATAACAAGGTGGTAGGTCAGGCGGCTATTGAATATCACAACGGCGTTGTTGCCCAGACAGGCGTAACACCGCTCAAGGGGGTATGATATGGCTCTTCAGGTATTCAAAATAAAAAAGACATCAGCCTCCTCCTGGTATGTTCTGCCAACTCCCGTAACCCTCAAGCCTGCCGTTAATGCTCTGGATAATTCCAAATCAGGGCGTGACAATAACACGGGCAAAATGTTCCGTGACAAAATTGCAGAAAAGCTCAAATACACCGTTGAAGTGCCTCACGGACTTAATAACACTCAGGTTGCCGCAATCCTTGACATCATCCTTGAAGGAAGCTTCAACGCCTACGGACCTGACCCAAAGACGGGCAGGTTTCAAACAAAAACATTTTACTGCTCATCGGCAGAGCCCGAAATCAATCAGGTTTATTCTCTCACGAGCTGGGATTATAAAAGCTGGTCCTTTTCATTGACGGAGATGTGATTATGTATATTATTTCAGACACAACAATTAAATCAAACGTTGACACCGCCTTGCAGTCAGACACAAGAGAATTCAGACAAAGGCTAACCTTTGGACATTGGACACTCAGCGGAACGGTGAGAACCTTTGTCAACGACGATGTTGAAATTGAATCGGGAATTACTGCGTTGCATATCTCTCAAAAAAGCAACAGCGACAGCGGCGGCCTTCTTATGGGCTGCTGCTGTTCTTCTTGCGCAGAGGCGGAGTTTTATAACCCCGATAAGACCTACAACTATTCGGGCAAGGTGATGTTTGTTGAAAGCGGAATTAAGCTTTCCGACGGCACTTTTTATTATATCCCTCTGGGGTATTACAACGTTGAAGCACCAGAAAGCGATGATGATTGGTACACCGTGAGGATTAAAGCCTATGATGACGTTTACCGAATGACATCAAAGTGGACAACAGTCCTCACTTACCCCGCAACGCTTCTTTCGGTACTCACCGAGCTTGCAGGGAGATATAACCTTTCACTTTATTTTCCCGTTGCAAGCAACCGCACTCTTGCAACAAGCAAAAGAATAACCGCAGAGCAGGCAAATATCCTCGCAAACTATGCCGACAGAGAAGTACTCGGCTTTTTGGCAGGTCTGTTAGGCTTCAATGCAAGGATGAACACCGTCGGCAATCTGAACGTGTCTTGGTATTACCAATATGCAACAGTAAACATCTTAGCGAGCTTGCAGTGGCAAAACGGCTTTAAGAAAACCCTTGAATCTGCCTTTACGGTCAATTCAATCACTTCGGGAATAAATGATAACGTTTTCACTTCGGGAACAGGAAAAGGCATAACCTTTTCAAACCCTATAATAACGCAGACGGAAGTCACCGCCATTTATAACAGGTTAAGGTCAAAAGTATTTCAGCCTTGCCAATGTGAATGGCGCGGAAATCCTTGCGTTGAAGCAGGTGACATCGTAACCGTGACCGACAAAAACGGTAATACATACACCGTTTTTGTTGCAGAGCAGGAAATTGACCTCACAGGCGGTCTTTCAATGAGCATAACCTGTCCGCCCGGTGATGCCGACATTTCTTTTGATACAGTCGATTGGCAAACGATGATTGAACTCAGAAAGCAAAAAACCGAGCTTCAGCAGGCAATCGAAACGGCAACCAACGCAATCAACGGAGCAAAAGGCGGCTATTATGAAATCCTTGATTCAGACGAAGACGGCAACCCCGACGGCTGGATAATTAAAGCAGACGAGGGCGGAACAGGCGGCATAATAAGAGCCAACAAAGAGGGTATCGGTTTTTCAAAGGACGGCGGCAAAACTTATCAAACAGCAATAAATTATGAAGGCGTTGTAGCTGAAGCTATTATTTGCGCAGACCTTAGCGCAATCGGTGCAACAATCGGCGGGTGGAACATCGGCGAAGATGCAATTTATAAGGACGTGGGCACTTACCGAGCGTATCTGCAGAGTCCGGGTGTCCACGGACTTGATACGTGGATTTTATCGGCACAGAATGAGGGTACAGATGAGTATACCCCAACGTTTTATCTGACAATGCGCGGTGAGCTGTATTTGGCAAGTGATTTCACAACCGACGGAAATGCCACTTTTAACGGAACAATCACTTTCAGAAACAACGTTGAGATTGATATGCTCAATGAAAGCTATAAGTTTAGGGTGGGAAAAGGCTCAGATGTTGGCGCCTACGGAAAAGAATCGGCGGCATTTGTTTTGATTGACAGAAGCAATTATCAGCCTGCGAGACTTGATTTTTATCCAAGTTCAGACCCTTCGACTGTAATGATAAGGAGTACCGTTAAATATAACAGCGGATTTAAATTCGGCTATATGAGCCTATCTAATAATTACTTAACTGTTGGTGACTGGGAAAGCGGAAATTATGCCAAGATGAAAGCTTCATCATTTGA
>JAGBHX010000094.1 GCA_017935265.1 Clostridia bacterium
AAATTGAAATGTTAAAAAATCAGATTAAAGATAAGGAGTAAAACATGAGAGTTTTCAACACACTGACAAGGCAGAAGGAAGAACTTAAAACAATCAAAGAAGGCGAAGTCAAGATTTATGCCTGCGGCCCGACTGTTTATAATTTCATTCATATCGGCAACGCAAGACCCATATGCGTTTTCGATGTTTTGAGAAGATATCTTGAATACAGAGGCTACAAGGTTACTTTTGTTCAGAATTTCACTGATATAGATGATAAAATTATCAAGCGCGCAAATGAAGAGGACAGTGACTACATTTCTGTTTCCGAAAAATACATTGAAGAATTCTGGAAGGATGCCAAAGGCCTCAACTTCAGACCTGCCGATATTCACCCCAAGGCAACGGAAAACATTGATAAGATTATTGAAATCGTAAGCGGACTTATCGATAACGGCCATGCATATGAGGTTGACGGCGACGTTTATTTCAGCCCCAAGACCTTCAATGAATACGGCAAGCTTTCGCATCAGCCTCTTGAAGACCTTGAAGCAGGCGCAAGAATTATGGTTGGAGATATCAAGAAAGAACCCATGGATTTTGCTCTCTGGAAGTCAGCTAAGCCCGGTGAACCCTATTGGGATTCACCCTGGGGCAAAGGCAGACCCGGCTGGCATATAGAATGCTCGGCTATGGTATGCCGCTATCTCGGTGAAAGCATCGATATTCACTGCGGCGGTCAGGACCTTATCTTCCCTCATCATGAAAATGAAATCGCTCAGAGCGAATGCTTCACAGGCAAGCCCTTTGCAAATTACTGGATGCATAACGGCTACATCAACGTTGACAACGTCAAGATGTCAAAATCACTCGGCAATTTCTTTACCGTAAGAGACGTTGCCGAAAAATACGGATATGAACCCATCCGTTATCTGATGATTTCTTCATCGTACAGAAGCCCGATCAACTATAGCATTGATATCATTGAGCAGTGCAAGGCATCGCTTACAAGACTTTATACCTGCCGCGACAGCATTGATTTTGAACTCAGTAATGCTGCTGACGGCGAGCTCAACGCAAGCATCAAAGAGCAGTGCGACAAGAGAGTGGCACAGTTTATTGAGGCTATGGACGATGATCTTAACACGGCTGACGGTATTGCTGCTGTATTTGAACTTGTCAGAGATATCAACTCGCTTGTTATCGGCAAGAACGAAAGCAAGGCAACCGTTGAGTATGCTGCCAAGATATTTGATGAACTCACAGGAGTTCTCGGTCTTGTTTATAACCGCAAAACCGAAGTTCTTGACGAGGATATCGACGCTATGATTGAAGCCAGAACTCAGGCAAGAAAAGAGAAAAACTGGGCGGAAGCTGACAGAATCAGAGATGAACTTAAGGCTATGGGCATTGTTCTTGAGGATACTGCTCAGGGCGTTAAATGGCATAGAGAATAATTCAAAATTTTGTGTAAAGGCACCGTTTTTCCGGTGCCTTTATAATATTGTTAAAAAATTTAAAATAATGCTTGCAATTTTGAAAAACATGTGTTATAATTGCCGAGCAAATCACACGCAAAGCTATTTTTATTATGGGTGCGCAGCCTCGGTTGCGTTGTAAT
>JAGBHX010000095.1 GCA_017935265.1 Clostridia bacterium
ATCACCACCAGCACCCGGTCCCCGGTTTGCGCTCCGGTCCGGTCCAGTGCCGCCACGCTGTTTCCTTCCATCTCCACCAGCAAAACCCGTTCCTTTGCCAGCGCCTCCGCCTGCTTTGTCATACTGACCTGTCCGGTCACCTTTCCCAGCTTCATGTTTCGTTTCCTCCTGTCAAATATAGCGTTCTGCTCCATAGCTCTCATATAGTCGCCCTGATTGAACATATCCATATCAAGACCGGGTGCCTTTGCGCTCCACAAACGAAGCACACTGACGCCCTTGCCGTCTTTACCTGCAACGTACATATCGTGCGGAACGGCCTTAACAATTTTGTTATCGTGGATTGTTACAGAGTGATAAGCCTGATCCCAATGGTCTTCGATCCAGCCCTCAAAGCTGATGTCAACTGCTTCATCTTCACGGGGCACAAGCCAGCTTTCACCGCCGGGAAGCCAGAAATCGGGAAGCTCTGTCTGCCAGCCGTCAACAAGCTTCTGGCGGAAAATGCCGTATTCATACATAATCGAATAGCCTGTTGCGTAGTAATTGTCGGTTGCAAGACCGTCGAGGTAGCAAGCTGCAAGACGTCCGAGACCGCCGTTGCCGAGACCTGCATCAGGCTCGCAGTCATAAAGCTTTTCAAGCTTGATGCCGAAATCCTTGAGTGCTGACTCAAATGTGTTTGTAAGATTAAGATTATAAAGGTTGTTCTTCAATGAACGACCCATAAGAAATTCCATACAAAGGTAATAAACCTTTTTGGAATCGGACTTTTTATGTTGCTCATAAAAATCTTTTCTGCCCTGCATCATCATTTCACGCACAATGAGAGCAATGGCCTTATAGTAATGCTCGTAGCTTGCTTCTTCAGCGGTTACGCCAAAATAATGAGCAAGCTTGCCCGCAATAAGGTCCTTGGCCTGTTTTTTTGTAAGCTTATAATTCATATTATGACCTCCTGCCATAGTGTCTGATAATATTTTATACTAAAGTGATATAAATTACAACAGTTATTTATCAAAATAAATTGATTGATTTTTGTATCTTTTGCCGAAAAAGAATTGACTTTTTAACTATTTTTAAACTTTTTATATGTAATTTATACAAATAATCCCATTTTTTATGTTATAACAAAGCTTTGTTTTGGCTTATTTTTCGGCAAAATGTGTGCATTTGTGACAATTAGCTATTGACCGTATCTCCTTTTAAATGTACAATTCTATTATTGAAAACGGAGGTTTGATTATGAAAAATAAGACAAAAAAGATTTTAGCAATTATTCTCAGCGTTGTAATTGCTCTTGGCGGTGTGTGTACATTTCTTTATTTCAGATATTACCGCACCCCCGCCAAAGAAACTGTAAAGCTCAGCGAGTTTACCGACGCCGTCGACATTTCGCTGACCGCCCACCGAGGACTGTCTGCCCTTGCTCCCGAAAACACCATCCCCGCCATTGAGCTTGCAGGCGAAAACGGCTACAAATATGTTGAATTTGACATTCACCAGACCGAGGACGGCGTATGGATTCTCAACCACGACGAGCATTTAATCAGAATGACAGGCAAGCTCGGCTACATTAAGGATTATACATATTTTGAGCTTGCAGAATATTCAATCAACAACGGTGCAAACCACAAGGAATATCCAGACTTGAAGATGCCGACCCTTGACGACGCCCTTGATGCCTGCCTCAAGCACAATATCATACCAATGATCGAAATTAAAAATTTCACTCCCGACGGTATCGCAAGCCTTGTTAATTCCGTTGTGGAGCACGGATTTGAAGACTCCTGCTATGTCATTTCCTTTAACTACGACGCAATCGAAGCCGTTGAAAAAGAAAACGAAAGCATCAGCCTTTTGTATCTCGTTTCGGAGTTTGACGAAACAAACCTCAACCGTTGCCTTGATAACCCCCACCGCGGTGTAAGCTTTAAAGCAGACCCCAAGAAAAACACTCACGAAGCCATTGATCAGCTTCGCGAAAAAGATATTGAGCTTTTCACCTGGACGGTAGATGAAAAAGATGCCATTGATTATTATTACCCGTTGGGTGTCAAAAACTTCGTAACAAACAGAATTTTGCCATAAAAAAACGAGCCGTCTTTCGACGGCTCTTAATTTTTATACTCTGCTTAAAATGTCTTCAAAGGTTTCTTTGATTACTCTCTGAGTGTTGGGACCCATTGAATTTGTTTCGTGATAATGTCTTCTGTCAAAACGGTCACGGGCTGTATTAAGATATGGCTGAGTTTGGTTGAGAACAAAGTCATTAGGCGGAACGCAATAGCCTGTCATATCGTTGCTGACACCGAAAACAACAAGATTGGGGTCATTTGCAACCTCAACAAGGGGTGTCGGGTTAACCTCAGGACCAAGGCCTGTGGATGAAATTTCAGCTTCATCATAACCGCCGAAAACTGCTGACTGGAACATTTCACCGGGAAGAAGAAGAATCTTCTGTGAACCGATTTCCATATATGTCATCTCAGACTTGAGAGCAACGCCAAGCTCACTTTCCTTTGACGGATAGGGGTCATTGCTGAAGGTCTGGCGCATACCGAGAAGCATAAGCACGTTGTTATCAATCGGGAGATAGAACTTCTGCTGAACAATCTTCATTTCAGGCTCAAGCTCTTTATCGTTGTCGATTGCAAGAGCACCCTCTGCAAGAACCTTACCCTGAATTTTAATATTGTTGACATTATCATTTTCGTCATAGTCTGCCATATCAATACCGCCGATTGCACCGATGCCGAAAAGTACGTTTGCACCGCAGGCTTCCTTGATATGTTCACGCATAAAGTAGGGATATTCACCGCTGAGCATTCTGTTGCCGCCGCCTAATGAGTTGGGGTGAGCAGAGAAGTTCATAATCCAGGTTTCTGCGCTGCCGTCAGCAGGAGCAAAGCGAAGACGGGTAAGCGTTTCGTTGAGACCCTTTGTTGCGCGGCCTGTCTGCTGTGCACCTTCAAGATATTTTGTGCCGAGGTAAAGCTTGCCTGCTTTTCTATTGGCATATGCTTCTTTAGAAACCTTAACCATTGTTTCCATGAGCATATTCATATAATCGGGGTCTTTACCGTCAGAGGGAATTGATGCAAAGGGCTTGCCCCAATAACCGAGGGTGTCAATTCCTGAATGGCTGTGGGTTGTGCTGATATTGATGCACTTGCAGCCAACCTCTTTTGCAAAGTCAGCAAGCATTGAGCGAACCTTCATTGTTTCGATGTTTGTCATACCGACGATATCTGCACCAATCCAGAGCATACCTTCATCGTTGCCGCAGTCAATCCATACTGCTGAAGTATAAACAGGAGAAAGAATACCTTCCATTTTGTGGCCTGAGCCGTGGCCTGCAATCCAGTATGTAGTGTCTTTTGTGAGGTCGGGCATAATTTCGGCTGTTGAAAAACCTACATTGTAGCCGTCACCCTTGATAACGGTGGGCATAACCTTTTCAATTGGTTCTGCAACCTTTGTTTTGCAAACCTTTTTGCCGTAGCTTTTAACGATTTTAACTATGCCTTTTGATACTAAATCCATAATATCCATAAAAATCCTCCTTATTCTGCAGAGCCCGAGTCATCGCCGGTGGGTTCTTCGGGCTGTTCAGGTGTATTCGTGGGGTCATTCTCAGTGGGACGAGTGGGAATAAGATTTTCTAATCCGCTTGAAATATCGGGAATAAGATTTTCAAAGGGGTTTGAAACATCCTGGCTCGGATTCTCCTGACCTGATGTAGGCTCTGTGGACGATGAGCTTAAAGGCTCACTGTAGCCGCTTGACGGAGATGTTGGTTTCGTATTGTTTGAGCCTGAAGATGATGAAGAGCCGCCTGATGAAGACGGTTTTTTGGCGTTGGTAAAGTCAAGGGCAGAATGTCTGTCTGACTCAAGAACAATGTTTGTTTCACCGTAAACTGCAAGCTGAAGCTTCTGGGCGCAAATGGGATAGTCAACAATCCATACCCACTGATTGCGGGCAGAGGATGTGTTTACATAAGCTGAAGCCATTTCAACTCCCTGCTCCTGCGGAAGCGTAATTTCAGTTATTTCATATTTCATCCAGCCCTGGGTAACTGCCGTTGCAAGAAGCGAAATTACCTCCGACTGTGTATAGCCTGTTCTGATGTACTGAGCCGTCTGCTTGTATGCATTCACAAGCTGACCGCTTGAAGCTGATTTCGCACTTGCCAGAAGGCCTTTGATAACCTTGCGCTGGCGCTCAGTTCTGTTAACGTCGCTGTCAAGCTTTCTGATTCGGCTGTAAATGAGTGCCTCTGAGCCTTTGAGCTTAACATTGTCACCGTAAGGGAAGTTTTTGTGTGATGAGGTTCTGCGGATGAACATTGCTTCGTTATATTCAACGTCAACCGTTACACCGCCGAGAGCGTCAATCAGCTTTTTGAAGGACGCAAAGTCAACTGCGATATATTCGTCAATTTCAACCTTGAAGTTCTTCTCTATGGTATCTATCAGCGTTGCAGGGCCACCAAGGCTGTATGCTGCATTGATTTTTTCGTATCTGCCTTTTGAACCGCCATATTGCTGAGGAATGTCCATGTAAATATAGCTGTCTCTGAAAAATGAAGTGAGGGTGATTTTCTGAGTTTTCTTGTTGATTGAAACCAACATAATCGCATCGGCTCGGCCTGAAGATGCAGTACCTGTTGATGAGTCAACACCGCAAAGCAAAACATTCAGTACGTTTTTGCTGTGCATTTTGTCACCGCGGTTGTTTGCCCAGGAATAAAGGAAATCGTTGAGCGAGCTCGCATCGGTAACGTCACCCATAGCCTCAAGGTCTATATCCTCGTCTTCAATCACAGCGCCTGAGTTATAATCAATTCCGTCGTCGCCATAGTCTGCGCCGTCAGTTACGTGAAAAAGATATGCAACTGCCGCGCCGAAAAGAAGAATGATTGCAACAATCAACGAAATGAGAAGAATTTTGAGATTTTTGTAATTATTCTTTTTAAAGAATGATTCCTGTTCTTTCTTTTTCATCGTTTTTGTCTGCTTCTGTGTAGATTTTGTATGTTTATCTTCACGGCTGAAATCAGCAATTTCTTCGCCGTCGTCCTCGTTATAGTTTATATATTTTCCGTATTTTTCTGTCAAATCACTCAGTTGTGCTTTTTCTGAAGCATCACTCTTCTGCTGCCGGGCAGCTCTCTTGTTATATTCCTCCTGAGTGCTGAAGAAATTTTCGTCGTCCCTGTTATTCAAACTTCTCGCCCACTTTCACTTTTAATCACTATATATTATAACACCCATACACGCAAAACACAACTACATAATTGTAAAAATAATATGAATTTTGTCAAAGAAAAAGGCCTATGCAAACTGCATAAGCCTTTAAGCGTATTCTGATTATCAGTCGCCTGCTTCTTCCGCTTTTTCAATAAGCTCCTGAGGAATTGCCTCGCCGTGCTTAACAAAGATAAGCATAAGAATTGCCACAGCGAAAACAATCGGGCTGTAATAGAACAGGGACATATACGTGCCGGCAAACATTCTGATTGCACCGTAAACAATGGGAGAAGCAATCTGAGCTGAGAATGTTGCTGTGTAATAATAGCCTGTGAATGTGCCAACCTTCTCAACACCGCCGATTTCAAGAACAAGAGGAAGTGTGTTAACGGTGATAAACATATTGGCGGCACCGCCGAGAATGAGAACGGGATAAATAAGAATGCCGAGAATCTTGGTAATATCCTTAACAGCATCGGAAAGTGCCTGCAAGGCTGTGCCGAAAGCGGCATCTTCGCCTGTTCCGAGAACAGCGTTGGCAACGCTTACAACGCCTGTGTAAATGCCGTCACCTGCGTTGGTTTTGAGATATTCATCAAATACCCTGTAATTTTCAAAGGCTGTAACATCTGCACCGCTTTCAAGAGCAGTTCTGTATTCGATGTAGCCGTCCATTGTAAGAACTGCACCGTCGGGAAGCTCAACGCCCTCCTCCTTAGCCTTGTCGGAAAGCTCTGAGTTGTAGGTGTTGATCTGGTCGTTAACAGTGATGTAGGCATTGTTTACGGTAACGTAATCGTTGATTGAAAGGTTTTTGTTACCGAGCATCGAAACAAAAATGCCGAAGAAAATCATAAACGCTGCAAGGAAAATTGCAAGGCCGCCCATGATAGTCTTTTTTCTGCCGAACTTCTTGCCGAACTTACCTGCAGGAAGAGCTGCAGCAGCTGAAACAACGGCAAAAATAAGCATAAGAATTGTTGCTTCTGATGTGATTTTGTGAAGAATTTCTTCTGCAAAAAGTGAGAAGAAGGTTGTGATTGCGTTGGTGCCGCAGAAGAGGAAGAAAAGGCAGGCGAGCATAAACATAAGGCTCTTCTTTTCGCTCTTTGAAAGCTTAATTGCTTTAAGAGCGGCTTTTTCTGCTTTTTTAGCTTCTTTTTCTGCCTGTCTTCTTGCTTTTGCATCAGCGTACTGATTCATTTCACCTTTGAGCTTGATGCTTGTGTCCTCCTCCTTAACGAAGAACAGGAGAATAAGCATACCGACAATCATAACGATTGAGCCGATGAGGAAAACATAAGGGAATGAAAGAGTTTCGTCAGCCTTGATCTGCTCTTTGGAATAGCCTGCAAAAAGGGTGCACAGTGCGATACCAACCGTACCGGCAATCATACCTACTGCTGAGCCGAGGCCGCCCATAAGGTTGATAACGGCATTACCCTCTGAGCGAAGCTCGGGAGGAGTAAGGTCAGGCATAAGCGCAACAACGGGCGCACGCCACAGTGACATTGAAAAAACAAAAAGAATAATACAAATCATTGTTGCAGCAAGGCTGTTGGTGTTAAGCGCAACAATGGGGATGAGGAAAAACAACAGTGCCGAAATGGGAGCGCAGGACACGATAAACGGACGGCGCTTGCCCAATTTGGAGTGGCAGTTATCAGAAAGCTTGCCGAAAGCAGGCTGAAAAATAACACCGAAAATGTTGTCGAAGGTCATAATGATACCGATAAACAAAGGAACAAGTGTAAAGCCGCCGCCAACGAGAGCAACCTCTTCACCCTGAGCCTCGGCAAACTTGGTGAGGAAGGGCATTTTTTCAACAAGGAAGTCACTCCAGCCCTGAACCATTTCACTGCCTGAGAGCAATTTATTTAAAATTTTTGTAATGTATGGGTCATAAATTGCCCATGCGATTGATGTAGCCAAAAAACCGAAGCCCGTTAAAATGGTTTTTGGATAATTAAGCTTCATTTTCTTTTCTGACAAAACACATCACTCCTTTACTGATTTATGTTTTTATAATAGCAGAATTTGGAAGTTTAATCAATACACTTTTTGTTTTTCATAAATTATTACTGTTTTAGTATATCCGATATGAGCAAAACTAACAAAAAAAGACGGCGTAATAATTACACCGTCTTATTGCTGATCATTCCTGAGGCTTTTTGGGCTCAATTTTGCCGTAGAGACTGCCGCCGATGTCTGAACGGGGAGCTCTTGCGGGCTTTGATTCAGATGAAGAATAACTGTTGTTGGATCTTCTTCTGTAGTCGTTTCTGCCGCCTCTGCCGCGAGAAGGATTTGTGGGCTTAAAGCCTTCTGCAAGAGTGATTACAACCTTACGGTCTGATTCACTGCCTACTGAATGTGAGCTTACGCCTTCAATCTCCTGTACGGTTGTGTGAATGATTCTTCTCTCATAAGGATTCATAGGGTCAAGCACAACATTTCTGCCGTATTTCTTAACTCTTTCTGACTGCTTTTTAGCAAGCTCCTTGAGAGTATCTTCACGCTTCTGGCGGTAATTGCCTGCGTTGATTGAAACTCTTCTGTAATCGTCCTTACCCTTGTTGATAACAAGTCTTGTAAGGTACTGAATAGCGTCAAGTGTTTCACCGCGGCGGCCGATAACATAGCCGTAGCCGTTTCCGCAATCAAGGTCAAGGCTGATGCTTTCTTCATCCTCTGTTACGTTGATTTCAACATCATCAACGCCCATACCCTTGAGAATTGATGCAACATAGTCTTTGGCAACCTTGCCCATTTCTGATGTTGCGCCTGTGTATACTTTGGGCTCTGCCTGTGCTTTTTCTGCGGGCTTAGCCTTCTTTTCTTCTTTTTTCTGAACAGGTTTTTCTTTAACAACCTTTTCTGCGGGAGCCTTTTTTTCTTCGGGAGCTTCATAATAAGCTCTTGCTTTAGCAGGTGCACCGCCAAAAAGACCGAGAGTCTTTTTCTTGGGAAGTTCGAGAATTTCTGTGCTCACGTCAGCATCCCATGGTGCGCCGAGAGCAGCTTTTGCGGCTTCGATAGCCTCCTCAACGGTAGCTCCTGTTCCGATAGCTTCTTTTATCAAGAATTACACCACCTATGATGATTATTTTCTAATTATTTGTTTTCGGTGTAGTCTGCTGTCTGTTTAAGACTGTTTTCTCTTGAGCGGCGTTCAATTGTTTCATTGACCATAAGCTTTGCAATTTCAACCTGAGGACCGCGGAATTTCTTCATAAGGTAGCTCTGAACGGTTGAATAAACGTTTGAAACAATCCAATAAATACCGATACCTGCAGGGAAAAGGAATGTGAAATACACACTCATCAAAGGCATAAACACTGTCATACAACCATTTGCGGGATTTTTGCCCATAGTCGGGTTCATCTTTTTCTGCTGAGCCTGCATAATGAAAGACTGCGCAAAAGAAGTAACACCGGAAAGAATGGGAATAATCCAATATCTGTTGAATTCCTTGAAATTGGGTCTGACACCCATCTGCAAGCCGAAAAGCTCAAACTTCTTCTCGGCAACAAATTCACTGATTGCACTCATTGTATCTGCACTGATTTTGCCTGCAAGGGAATCCTTGAACGAATCAAAGTGCTGAATGATATACATAGGATAATATCTTTCAGTACCTTTTTTAATCAAAGAGCTGATAGCTTCGTCGGGTGAAGCCTCTGCAAACTTAACAAAAATCTCCTGAATTATGTTGATTTCATCAACGCCGAGACCCAATGCGTAACGCAAGGGGTTATACATAACACCGAAAAGACCGATAATAATCGGCATCTGGATAAGCATAGGAAGACAGCCGGCTGACATGGGGTTGTAGCCCTCACGCTGATATAAAGCCTGGGTTTCTTCCTGAATTTTTTGCTGATTGCCTGCATATCTTTCCTGAATTCTTCTGATCTTGGGAGCAAGACGCTGCTGCTTTGCCATACCCTTCTGCTGAGAAATTGAGGTAGGAAGCATAATGGTTCTTGCAAGAATTGTGAAGATAATCAGAGCCAGACCATAACCGCCAACACCACCTACAAAATTGTAGATAGCTAACATTATATAGCCGAAAATCGGGCTGATGTAATCATAAAACCAGTTGTATATGGCCATGTTTAAACTCCTTTATGTTTATGCCTGCAATTGCATTTTTCTTTTTTGGGAGGGACCGGGTCATATCCGCCCTTAAAAAGTCGGTTGCAGCGCAAAATTCTCCACGCCGCAAGCAATGACCCTTTTATCGGTCCGTGAATCTCAATTGCCTCAACTGCATAATGTGAGCAGGTGGGATAATACCTGCACATGGGAGGCAATATGGGGGAAATAAATTTCTGGTAGAAGCGAATTATTGCAATAAGAACCTTTTTCATCTTATCACACCTGCGCTTTTGAGTTGTTTTCGCATTATTTCCCTAACCTTAGTGCTTTTGGAGATACCTGTTTTGTATCTTGCAACAAAAACAATATCCCAACTGCCGCTGACTTCACCCTCCAGTTCGCGGAAGGCCGCGGCAATGACTCGGCGGCATCTGTTTCTCATAACAGCATTGCCGATTTTTTTACCTGTGGTTATTCCTACACGGCAAACGCCCGCGCGGTTATTTTTTAATACATAGGTAACCAACGCAGGTTCGGAAAACGATTTCCCTCTGCCGTATGCACGGCGGAAATCGGTATTTTGCTTTAATTTAACTGTTTTGGGCAAAGTACTCATCCGTTCACCGCAGAATTTCAGGTATTAGTAAGTAAGCTGCTTTCTGCCCTTAGCTCTGCGACGAGAGAGAACCTTACGGCCGTTTCTGTCTGCCATTCTTTTACGGAAACCGTGCTCCATCTTTCTGTGACGCTTCTTTGGTTGATAAGTTCTTTTCATTCTTCTGACCTCCAATCAAATTAAGTTATCTCCAACATCTGAGTGTTCAGACGTGAAAAAGCATACTGTTAACCAGTATTCGCAGTTTAGTATTATATAACATTGTTTGTCCATTGTCAATCATTTTTTGTTTTTAAAGCGTTTTATTTTGTTCTCCCAAATTATTAAAGCTGAAAATATCCCCTTTCTTTACCTCATTTTCATATAAAATGTATATAAGATTTTAATTGAAAAACACTCAGACCTGTGATATAATGAATTGGTATAATGAAATCGTGCGCTTTAAAATACGAAAAACAAGGAGGAGAAGTTAAATGAACTCATTCAACGAGTTGTGGGAAATGGTCAAAGCTGAATGTCAGGCTCTCGTTTCAGAGTCTATATATAACGTATGGTTCAAGGACATCGAACTCATCAGCTTTAACGAAGAAAAAGTTGTGCTCGCCATTTCGGGCTTTAAGAAAAAAATAGTTGAAACAAGATTTATCGACAAGCTTAATCAGGCCTTCTATAATATTATGGGCTTTGAGATTGAAATTGAATTTGTGGATTCTCTGGGCTATCCTCAGCCCGAGGAAGAAAAAATCGAGGTTGAGGACAAAACCGATGCCGACACCTTTGACACCTTCGTTGTAGGCTCATCCAACAAATTCGCTCACGCCGCCGCCATTGCCGTTGCGGCCAACCCCGGCGGTTCATACAACCCGCTTTTTATCCACGGTAACTCAGGACTTGGCAAAACCCATTTGCTCAGCGCCATCTGCCACGAAATCAAAAAGAATAACCCCGATGCCAACATCGTTTACACAAGGGGTGAAACCTTTACCAACGACCTTATCCGTCACTTGGCTCAGAAAAACATGGTTGAATTCCACGACAAATACCGCAGTGCCGACGTTCTTCTTGTAGACGACGTTCAGTTCATCGCAGGCAAGGAGTCAACACAGGAGGAATTTTTCCATACCTTCAATGCTCTTGCAACTGCAGGCAATCAGATTGTTCTCACATCAGATATGCCTCCCAAAAAGATTGAAACTCTTGACGACCGTCTTCGCAACCGCTTTGAATGGGGACTTATTGCCGACATTCAGCCGCCCGATCTTGAAACACGAATGGCAATCATCAAGAGAAAAGCAGTCAAGCTCGGCCTTGATATTCCCGACGACGTTATTCAGTATATCGCCCAGAGGCTCAAGGACAACATCCGTCAGCTTGAAGGTGCAGTTAAAAAAATGCAGGCCTATGTCACAATGCAAGGTCTTCCCATCAGCATCACCACTGCCCAGGCCGCAATTAAAGATATTATGGTTGACACTCAGCCTCAGCCCATCACTGTTGACAAAATCGTTCAGGAGGTTGCCCGTACATACGGTGTTTCCGCTGACGATATCCGTTCAAAGCGTCAGGATGCAGGCACGGTTGAAATGCGCCAGATGTCAATTTACCTTGTTCGCGAGCTGACAGGTATGTCTACCAACGCCATCGGCAAGGCCTTCGGCGGCAAAAACCACACAACCGTTCTTTACAGCATCTCTCAGTTTGAAGACAAGCTCAAAAGCCGTTCAGACCTTCGCGAAAAGGTTGAAAGCATCAAAAAGAACGTGTCTGACAAGCATTAAAAATTCCACCCCCTCGGAGGTATAAATATGGGACTTTTTGAAAAATTCAACAAAGGACTCAAAAAAACAAGAAACAGTATGTCGGGAGCCATTGATGTTATGCTCCACGGCAAAAACGAAATAGATGAAGACCTTTATGAAGAGCTTGAAGAAATTCTCATTATGGGCGACGTAGGTATGAACACCGCAGGCGAAATCTGCGAAAAGCTTCGCGATTACGTTGCCAAAAAGAATCTCCGCAAGCCAGCTCAGGTTAAGGATGCCATACGCGACATTGTTGCCGAAATGCTTCAGGGCGGCGAAGACATGGGTCTTATCACCCTCCCTTCCGTTATTCTTGTTATCGGCGTAAACGGTGTGGGCAAAACCACTACCATCGGCAAAATGGCAGCTATGTATAAGGCTCAGGGCAAAAAGGTTATTCTCGGTGCGGCAGATACCTTCCGTGCCGCCGCAATTGAACAGCTTGAAGAATGGGCAAACCGTGCAGGTGTTGACATCATCAAGCACAAAGAGGGCGCAGACCCCGCCGCAGTTATTTTTGACACCATTCAGGCAGGCAAGGCAAGAGATTGCGACATTATAATCTGTGACACCGCAGGCAGACTCCACAACAAAAAGAATCTTATGGATGAGCTTGCAAAAATTTATAAAGTCATTGACCGCGAGCTTCCTTATAACGACCGTGAAAGCTTGCTTGTTCTTGACGCAACCACAGGTCAAAACGCCGTTAACCAGGCAAGAGAGTTCAAAAATGTTGCCGAAATCACCGGTATCGTTCTCACAAAGCTTGACGGCTCTGCAAAGGGCGGCGTTGTGCTCAACATCAAAAACGACCTCAAGGTTCCCGTTAAATTTGTCGGCGTAGGCGAACAGATTGACGACCTCCAGCCCTTTAATCCCGACGCATTTGCAAAAGGACTTTTTGAAAACGAAGTTCAGCGCGATGACGACGAAGAAGAAAGCGGTGACGACGAATGAAAGTTCTCATAGCCACCCATAACTTAAAAAAGAAAGCCGAGCTTCAGCGCATTCTCACTCCCTTGGGCATTGAGGTTGTAACTGCTGACGACATCGGAATCAACCTCACCGACGTTGAAGAAACAGGCACAACCTTTGAAGAAAATTCTCTTCTCAAGGCTCAGAGCGGCTGCGATGAAAGCGGTCTCCCCTGCGTTGCAGACGATTCGGGTCTTGCCGTTGATTATCTCGGCGGTGCCCCGGGTGTTTACTCTGCAAGGTATGCAGGCAAACACGGCGACGACGAAAAGAATAACGACAAGCTTCTCCGTGAGCTTGACGGTGTCCCCCTTGAACAGAGAACGGCAAGATTCGTCAGCGTTGTTACCTGCGTTTTCCCCGACGGCAAAAAAATTGCCGTAAGAGGTGAATGTGAGGGCAAAATTGCTTTTGAACGTTCAGGCAACGGCGGCTTCGGCTATGACCCGCTGTTCTTGTTTGAGGACGGCAGAAGCTTCGGTGAATTTACCGCAGAAGAAAAAGACAAGGTCAGCCACAGAGGCAAAGCACTTCGCCTGCTGGCTGATGAATTGGAGAAAATGATATGACAGAAAAAATGACAGGCAAGCAGAGAGCTTCTTTCAGGGCCAAAGCAAACACGCTTGAGCCTCTTTTCCAGCTCGGTAAGGGCGGAATGAGTGATGCAATTATTGCTCAGGTTGACGATGCGCTCAGAGCGAAGGAGCTTATTAAAATTAAGGTTCTTCTTGAGTCCACCCCCATCACCCCCCGTGAGGCGGCAGATATGCTTTCAGAGGCAACCAATTCACATGTTATTCAGGTTATCGGCGGAGTTATTGTTCTTTACAGAGAAAACCCCGAGTTAAGAGAGCTTGAAGCAAAGAAAAAGAAGGATGCAAAAAAGAATTCCGCCACCTCCAAGGGCGCAAAGGATTTTGCAAAAAAATACAAATCAGCCAAGAATAAAGGTCTTCCCGCAAGACGAAAATAATGTTATAATATCTAAGAAAGGAGTTGTGATGGGTGGGCAACGATAAAAACACACCTGTGATTCAGAACAGAAAAGCCTATCACGACTACTTTGTTCTGGAAGAATACGAAGCAGGAATTGAGCTTTTCGGCACAGAGGTTAAATCAGTCCGTCAGGGCAAGGTCAACCTTAAAGATGCGTGGTGCAATATTGTCAACGGCGAAATTTTTGCCAACGGAATGCACATCAGCCCTTATGAGCACGGCAACATTTTTAACCGTGACCCGATGAGAGTCAAAAAGCTTCTGATGCACAAAAAAGAAATCAACCGCCTTTACGGAACGGTTAAGCAGGACGGACTTTCCCTTATTCCCCTTTCCGTTTATTTTTCAAAAGGAAAGGCAAAAATGAAAATCGGTCTTTGCAAAGGCAAAAAGCTCTATGACAAGCGCGAAGTCGCGGCTAAGAAAGAAGCCGCCAGAAACATCGAAAGGTCTATGAAAGAGCAGATGCGATAACTTCTTCACTATTCACTCTTCGTTTTTCACTTGAGCGAAGCGAATATATGGGGATGAAAGGATTTCGACGGGGATTTTGAACCCGGGTAAGCGAGCAGTGGTGTGGGACCACTTTAAAACTCACAACCTTTAAAATTAAACGACAACAATAAAGTTGCATTAGCTGCTTAACGCAGCTCGTCCTGACCTGAATTACCGCGCTCAGGTTAAGGGCGTCGATTAGCGGTGAACGTGAACGGAGGAGTAGCCTTGCAATCCGTCATGCATCAAAGGATACCGAAGCGGACAGCCTGTTTATCGGCGGTCCGTCGGGGGAATCTTAAAAGATAACCTACGCTCGTAGAAAGCTCGGAGAATGAGTTTTCGGACGCGGTTTCGATTACCGCCATCTCCACCAAACACAAGTCAGACGAACACCTATTACTTCTTCACAGGCAGCTTCGCCGTGAGAGTGACATCTGACAAAAAGACAAGAACCAAGGTTAGCGATAGCCTTGGTTCTTTTGTTGTGGTATTAAAAAGCAATCGGATTAATTATATTTTGCTTGCTGTGCAGTTTTTTAATTTATCAAAAAATTCAGACATAGACTTATTAGTATCAATCGAGTTTGTTGCAGACAAGAGTTTATCTTTATACAAATCTTCTGATATTTCAAGGTGATCAAATATAATAATTCTATACAATAAGGAAAGTTTCTTTAAATACATAACACATTCTGCACCGTTAAGAAAAGCTTTGTCTTGTTTGCTTGAAATGTGCGCTATTCGATTACGCGAATTAACCAATATTTGTGCAAATAAGTTTTTGTTAATTTCGAGTTCTTTTCCAAAAATAACATTGCCAAATTTTTCAAAGAGTGCAATGAGATAATACTTTAACTTTGATTCACCCTTAGGAATTGAGGTCGTTTTAACGGCGGGATACTTTTTTATTACTAGTTCATATATTCCTATAAATGCTTCTGTAATAAAGGCACATTGCATATCTTTTGGCATTTCCACACTAGAAACACAGTACAATAACATTTTAAAATTCAAGTCTAATTCCGTTTTTATGTCATACCACTTCTTAAACATTTCCTCGTTGATTATTTTTGAATAATCAATTAACTTATTTCCTGCCCCAAGCATAAAATCTGCAGAACTATAACTCGGTAATCTTCTCTTATTCCAACCATCAGTAATTTCTATATCATTTTCAAATGCACTGATTGTAGGTGTGAAGTATCCGTCACACATCATCAAAAAGGTTTCCAATGTATAGAAAACATCTAAATAGTCTTTATAGTTGTTTGCTTCGGGTGAATCAATACAAATAATTCTTGTTAAACTCTGTTGAATTTCTATGTTAAAACTAACACCATTGGCATGCAATGTGAACTTATTGTATTTGGGTCCACCTAAAAAACCGTTTGTTGGTTTCTGTATAACTTTTAATATCATAACATATCCCCTTAACTAATATGCTTATTATAATAGTAATTTACTGTTTATAAAAAATCAAGTTAAAATAACATATATTTCACACATTAGACAAAACACAGACCTTCTTGTAAAATGGTATTACCAAACACAAGGAGTTCATTTTTGTATTCAGCAAGAAAATCAAGCAGAATTGTTAGCCCAAATCTGACCTCTCCCCGCCTTGCTCGCCAAGGAGGGACTTTTTCAGTATTCTCCTCAAGGAGAATACTATTTGGTGCGTCGAAAATCGCCGCACCCTACGCGGCTGACGTCAGCGCTTTACTCGGCTCCCTCTGACG
>JAGBHX010000096.1 GCA_017935265.1 Clostridia bacterium
AGATTCTACTTTGACGGCAACAAAATCCGCTTCATCGGCTACATAAGAACACCTTTCTTTTATTTTGAAGATAAACCGAAGCTCTATCTGAGCTGCTCTAACAGCACAATTAAAGAAATCACGCTCAAAAAATCCTCGTTCAGCTATTATTATTGCGAGCATGAATGCGCCAGAAACTGGTCATTTGATTTCACAATTGACTGCAGCGAAAGCTTTGACTTCAGCTTTGTCTGCAAGCTGCATGACGTTCTTTATCCCTGCACCTGCGAATTCAACACGTTCACGGTTGCAAAGCCTAACAAATCAGGCTTCATTTATATGAAGAAGCAGACGAGAATACAGCTCAAAAACAGCAGGTTTTCCGTCAGAAAGCTCTCGAAAGCGGATTATTTCGCAAGAAACTTCAAAAGAATTCTGCACCTTATCCTTTCTCAGCCGAAGCTCGGCCTTGCCTATATCGCAGCTTTGTTCCTGAAAAAGAACGACATATGGCTTTATAACGATAATCTTTTTACTGTTAAAGATAACGGATATTACCAGTTCAAACACGATTTTGCAAAGAAAGACGGCGTGAAGAGATACTTCGTTCTTGACGGTGACCCGAAGAGAATGGAAGGACTGTTCACAAAAGAGGAATGGAAAAACGTTGTTACCTTCGGTTCAAAGAAGCACAAGACGCTCTTCCTCGCCTGCAGCAAGATTCTCACCTCGTTCTGCGAACATTCGTCGTTCTGCCCGCTTATTCCGAAACATAAGAGACTTTTCTTTGACCTGATTGATACTGAGGTAATTTATCTTCAGCACGGTATTCTCCACGCAACAACACCCACAAAGTATTCAAGAGACCGTGTTATGGTTGACAAGGTTGTTGTTTCGTCACACTTCGAGCTTGAAAACTTCACAAAGAATTACGGTTACCTGCGAAAAGACCTTATCCCCACGGGTATGGCAAGATACGATTATACAGACCCTTCAAAGCCCCACAAGAACAAAATTCTTTACGCCCCCAGCTGGCGAGACAAGCTTGTCGGCAAATACGTTAACAGAACCCGAGTTTTCAACGATGCGGTTCTCACGAGATCGAACTATTACAAGGGCATTGTAGAATTCCTCACAAACCCCGAACTCCTTGCAGCGCTTGAAAAGCACGACGTCACCATCGAATTCAAACCTCACCCGAATTTCAGAGGCTACGCCCATCTTTTCGATGCATTTCTCAATGACCGTATAAAGCTCGCTGCTCCCAACGTTCAGCTTGAAGATTACGGTCTGTTCATAACCGACTTTTCAAGCTTCAATTTCGACTTCCTTTATCAAGACAGGCAGCTCCTCTATTTTGTTCCCGACTACGATGAATTCAAATGCGGTTCTGTAACATTCTACAGAGATATTGACCTGCCGTTTGAAGACGGTTTCGGTGATTATGCTTTCAACGCAGAAGATGCAGCCAAGCTCACTATCAAGCGCATCGAATGCGGATTTGAAACCGACGAAAAATACGCTGAACGTATCAACAATTTCTTCATCACTAAAGAGAACCACTGCGAAAAACTTTACAAATATCTGATGAGATAACATCCGGAGTTGAATTATGATATTTTTTTGGGCAATATTTGTTGCTGTTTGCGGATTTGAAGCAAAATTTGCCGGTGCAAACCAACTGCACGATGATTATATTTCACCGCAAAGTACAAACGCTGTCAACGGAATTTTTGCGTTTCTGATTGTCATGGGCCATTTTGTGCAGTATTTGAACAATTACGGCACATCCGATCTGCCGTATATCGAAATCCGAAGCTGGCTCGGTCAGATGGTTGTTGCAACGTTTTTCACTTATTCGGGATACGGGATATTTGAAAGCTTCAAGAAAAAAGGAACGGCGTATATAGCGTCATTCCCCAAAAACAGAATGCCCAAACTGTTGCTGCACCTTGATATGGCGGTTTTGATATATGCTGCGCTGTTTTTGATCCTGGGCAAAAAAAACACCGCACCGCAGTTTTTCCTTTCCCTTATCGGATGGGAACATATAGGAAACAACAACTGGTTTATTTTTGCAACTCTTGTTTTTTATGTCTTCACTTTTATATCGTTTATGATATTCAGAAGATATAAATTTGCGGCACTATGCGCAGTGACGCTCCTTACTCTCGGCTATATCATCATTATAAGAGATTTTAAGGATACATACTGGTACAATTCTTCAATTTGCTTCCCGATGGGAATGTGGTATTCATATTTTAAAAATATCATTGAAAGAATTGTTATGAAAAACAGTATCACTTATTATCTCTCGCTGGCTGCGGCGCTGACTGCATTCATTTTGCTAAAGTATGATCTGGGCGGATTCCGTCAGCTCAAAACCTATCTTTTGTGCTGTGCGTTTTTCGCCGTCTGCATCA
>JAGBHX010000009.1 GCA_017935265.1 Clostridia bacterium
CCAGCATTGTTGCATATTTATAGGAAGTAAATTTTGAAAGTGCACAGAAGAATGCAGTTATGAGAATATTTGGAAGAGCTATCAAAGCAATAAGAACAAGAGCTTCAAAAAAGTCAGCAGTGCTCACTTCTGAAATTTCTGCAAAAATTTCCGTAACATTTATTTCATAGTGAAAAAGAGCCCATATGTCAGAAACAATTGTTATGGCGAGTGTGGCAAGCCAAGAGAAATTTGAAAAAGCTTTTTTACTTTTATAAAATCTTACAAAGTACCAGTTAGCCAGGGATAGAATAAATCCCGTTGCGGGAATGACAAGTGAAAAAGCCCAACTTCCGTTTTCTGCATCATAATAAGATGTGGCGGCTTCAAGAGCAACGCCTATTGTGATGAGGGCAAAAGATGCAAATAACAGCACCGATTGAAGAACAGATGCTTTCCAGCCGTTGATGCTTTTCAGCTTTTTGGGTGGTGCGGAAGCAGAAACAACCTCAGTAGGAGCTTTCATATCTTCATAAAGCTCTTTACATTCAGCGCAGCTTTCAAGGTGCTCCTTCACAAGAGCGGCACTTTCTTCACTGCAGCAGTCATCAATATAAAGGGGAATTAAATCTTTTATAACATTGCATTTCATATTATTTTATCCTTTCTGACAGTTTTTGCTTTGCGCGGTAAAATGTGACCCTTGCCCAGCTCTCACTTTTTCCGAAAAGTGTGCTTATATCCTTGAAAGAAAAGCCGCCGAAAACGCTGAGCATAAAAACTTCCTTATATGGCTCTTCTAATTTGTGAAGGCAAGCGAGGGCATTTTGTGAAAATTCCTTCTGAATAAAAATTTCTTCAACATTTTCTTCACTTTGTAAGTCTTGACTTTCAACGCAGTCAAGCTTTTTGCTTTGATTGTAATGAGCAAAATATGTATTTTTTGCAATCTGACAAAGCCAGACGGAGACCTTTTCTTTGTCGCGCAGAGAAGAATAGTTCATATATGCTCTGAAAAAGGTTTCCTGGGTCAACTCCTCGGCAAGGGAAGAATCCCTTGTGAGCTTCATCAGATATTTGAAAATAAAATCGCGGTTGTCAATGAAAAGCTTTTCAAAATCGGTCACATTTTCACCACCCTTCAACCATTAGATAAGAAAAAATCAAAAACGTTACAAAAAATTATAACATATTTTTGCAAAAACAAAAACAAGCGGTATTTCTACCGCTTGTTAATTCAGAATTAGTATGCGAATTTAACGTTCTGCTTCCAGCTTGCATCGATGAAGATTTCAGCATTGTTAACAATGGGAGCCATTGAACAAACACCGTCAACAAGAACAGGCTCATTAACATCAAACTCTGTGAGGAGGTTTTTGTCGTTGATAACTGCTGTAAGTGTTGCGCCGGGGTATGTAATATCAAACTGCTTTGCTGTGAAGGGCTTAATGTCATCAGATGTGATGTCAAGAACGTCCATACAAGAGAAATGATGCTTGGGCTTATCGTCAAGGCTGTGGATAACTTCCTGCTTGAGAACAAGTGTTACCTTGTAGCCGTTTGCAACCTTTTCGCACTTTGCACTCTTAACACCGGCAGGAGCAAGTGTACTCATCTTGGGGCTGCCGTCGATGGGAAGAATGTCGTTGAGAGGTTTGCTTTCATTCTCTTTCTTTCTTTCGTTGTAGCCTTCGCCCTGACCGTTTTTAACGGTGAAGGTTTTCTTTGTGGGATAGTCGTTGGGAAGAAGACCGTTAGCAACTTCTACAGCAACGTTGGGAAGGCTTGACTTTGTGATTTTTGAAGTTGTACCCTGGAGAATGTTGAGCTTCATTGTGCCCTTGTATGCCTTTGTGTTGTTGGCAGCTGTGTTGTAATAAGCAACGATTTTAGCAATGTCGTTGCCAACGGGAGCACCTGTTGAAGCTGCTGAATTGTCAGCAGGAGCGTTTGCGTCGGGAGTTGCGGCAGTGTTGCTGTCAGCTGTTGAATCGTCAGCAGGAGCATCTGCATCGGGGGTAGCTGTTGAATCGTCAACAACGGGAGTGCTGTCATCAACATAAGATGAGCTGTCGTCTGAGCTTACTGAGCCTGAAACAGAACCTGCGGAAGCAGCGCTCTTTTCAGCGATTTCAAGATTTGCGTCACAAATCTGGCCTGTGATGCTGACACTTGTGATAACAACGGCAACAACACAGAGAACGGCTGTAACAGCAGAAATGATAGCTTTTACCATTTCAGGGTTTGCAGCCTTCTTGGCTTTTTTTTCTTTAGCCATTTGAATTAACCCCTTTCAGTTAATATAATTTATTGCACGCATTATCATAACACAAAAAAATGCAAATTTCCACTACAATTTTTAAAATGTGTCTGATTTTCGCCAAATAATAAAGCTCTCCGCTTGGGAGAGCCTTAAAATTTTACCAGAAAAGTCTTTCAATCGGGTTATAACCGAGGCCGAAATACTTGAAAATCCAGATAAGAGGATTAAATCTGAAGAAGAGTGCGTCCACAACTGTTACAAGTCCGCGAAGGAAGGTTGAAATATCGTGAGTTTCGGGAACGTCGATTTCTTCATATTCGTTGCCTTCAACGTTGAGCACGAAGGGCTGTGAGTAGCAGATGCCGTTTTCGCCTGTGATGTAGAAACGGACAAAGAGATAGGGGTCGTCAAGAAGGTCATCACGGTGAAGGTCAAGAGTTGCCTTGCCGTCTGTAATGTCTTCACGCAAAATTACGTTACCGTTTGACACCCAGGTAATCTGGTTGAAGTTTGTTCCCTCAACATAGATAGAGTCGTTATCCTGGTCAACAGTTACTTTTGAAACATTTGGAGTATTATCAAGAAGATAAAGCTTTTCATCATAAACCTTCTGCTCAACAAAGCCGGGAATTTCAGGCATACCGTTGAGCTCATAGCCGTTGGAATAGTGAGAAACTGAGAAGAACTGACCTTTTTCAAGGCTTTCACGGAAATCCTCCATTGTGAAGTTTTCCATCCAGGTCATTGTGTAAGCATCGTTAACAGACGCCCAGTTGTGAGAGTCAGCAAAGGTGTTGCACCAGGGCACAACGCCGTTGGGAATTGTGCGCTGAAGAATCTGGTCATAGAGAATTCTGTCGCAACGGGTGTGAGCGTCAGTTGCGCTGTTAATACCCATACCGAGAGCAGAGCCGGCGTTGTCAATGAAAAGGCGGGCGAACTTGTTGGGATAATATGCGTCCATTACCTTGCCTGTGTGGTTAACAGTGTCTTTGTCGGGATAAACAAATTCGCCAACGTGAGAAAGGAAGGTAATACCGCCGTCTTTTCTTACTTCTTCGGCAGGTGTTTCATAGTCACCGTAAACGCCTGCAAGGCCCTGACCGTATTTTGAAAAATATCCGGTAAGGTGGCAGTCTGAAACAGGTGTTGCCATGTTGAGCTCGTTGCCGTAAGGAACGTCAAGCATACCGTTAGTGTGAGTTCTTCTCTCAGAGGGGGCAGTTCCGTTAAGATAGGACTGATATTCTTCTTCTGTAAGAGGAATTATGTCAGCCATCTTAGTGCGTTCTTTTTTAATAAAGCGCATAAGGGGAACTGTTTCGGGAGCAACGTTCCAGCCAAGGTTTGTAGTGCCGTGGTCAGTGAGGGCAACGATGTCATAGTTAAGGTCATAGTGCTCCTGAACAAACTCGTGAATTGTGAGGAAACCGTCAGAAGCGGTGGTGTGACAATGAAGCTGTGTTTTGTATTCGCCCCATTTTTCCCAGTCAATATCCTTGTAGGGATTTTCAATGGTATAATCTCTCTGCTCAGCGGGGATACCGTAAGACATATCATAAAAAGCAAGGTTATCGTCAACAGCATCCATTGCCGCATAAGAAGGAACCATGCCCGTCATAAACATAAGAAGAGCAAGAAAAGCAGCTAAAGATTTTTTTAAAATTTTACTCATTCAATCAAATCCTTTCGGAAAAATTTACAATTTTAGTCTATCACAAAGGAAAAAAAGTGTCAATAATGTAAAAAGCAGAAGTTGAATAATTTAAAGTTGACAACCGCACCGCCATTTGTTAAAATATGCGGTGGAAAAAAGAATATTTGCCTCCTTAGTTAAATGGATATAATAAACCCCTCCTAAGAATATGTTATAACATTCACTTTTTAGGAAAAGGCGATTGACATTATGTTCGTTTACAACTTTATATTTTTATAGATTTGGAAATGCCCCCTTAGTTAAATGGATATAACAAGCC
>JAGBHX010000097.1 GCA_017935265.1 Clostridia bacterium
AAACATAGGAAATTCCGCAGATAACACCCATTTTCACAGAATATTTTGTGTCATAAAACCTCTGCAGCAAGAGTATCGACGTGAGTATCATACTGCAAAAAAGATAAATTGGGTTGACTAACGTTGCAATCAGACACAGTATCGGCACAAGCCACACTGCATACTTTTTGTTAATCAGCAAAACTGAAAACAGCGTTATTGCCCAGAAAAGCTTATCAAGCTTGAAATCAACAAAATATGCACGGAAGGAGCCTGGCAAAAGGCAGATTAAAAAGCTGATAAAAAAAACGACCAGAAACGCTCTCGGCTTGTTTTTAACTTTAGTCAATGCCTTTCCTATGCAGAGCACTGCCGACAGCATAAGCAAAAACGAAAATAAAATAACAGCACCTTGTGTAACGTCATCGGTTACAGTTTCACAAAACCAGCTGATGACTTCGCCCACAAGTCCGCGGGCAACAAAACCGTGGTCGTAAGTATAAAGATAGTGAATGAGATAATAACCGTTAACAGGAGTCATTGCGTTTTCAAAAAGCAGCTTCAGAAAATATCCGCCGATGCCAAGAAAAGGCAACAGATAGCAAAAAACAGATGTCAACTTATCGTTTTGCACAAATCGCTCATACGCTGATTTTATCTTCTGCATGGCCGTTATTTCACCATCCTTTCATCACTGAACGGGCAACACTTCAATGCGCGCAAGCATCAGTTCACACTTACCCATTTTCTTATTTGTCCATTATAGCATAAAGAAAGCGATAGTGCAACATAAACCTTTACTTTTTCAGCATTTATATGTTATATTATTATAAAGAAAAAGTTCAGGAGGTAAAATATGAACGAATATAAAACAACTTGGCGTGAAAAGTTCGGCTATGGTATTGGTGCAATAGGTCTCGACCTTTCATACGGGCTTTTCTATTCGTACCTGTCGTATTATCTCACAAGTGTTCTGGGGCTTACCGAGGGATTTTTGCTTTTGATCACTCCCCTCGCCCGAATCTGGGACGGTATCAACGACCCGATGATGGGCACAATCGTTGACTCCACCAAAACAAAAATGGGCAAATACCGCCCGTGGATTTTAATCGGAGCAATTTCCAACGCAGTTGTTCTGTCCCTTTTGTTCACCTCGTTCGGTATGAGCGGAATGAAGCTTTATATTTACATTGCCGTTATGTATGTTTTGTGGGGAATGACCAACACCATGGCAGACATTCCCTATTGGTCAATGGTGCCCAGCTTCACCAACGACCCCAAGGACCGCAACCTTGTTGCAACTGTTGCCCGCACCTTCAGCGGCATCGGCCAGGGCTTGATCAGCATCCTTACCCCCATTGTTCTTCCCCTTCTTTCAAGCGGAATGGAAACAACAGACAAGGGCTACAGCGCCTCAGGCTTTTCAAAGTGGGCAATCATCTGCGGCATAGCGCTCGTTTTGTTTTCAACAGTCTGCGTTTTTTCCACCAAGGAGAGAAACGTTGTTTACAGCGGCGAAAAGTTCAGCTTTAAAAAGATTTTCAAGGTTATAAAAAATAATGACCAGCTTGTTGTGTTTATGATTTTTGCGATGATTTCCAACGCAGGCTGGTATCTCACAAGCGGAACTGCCGTTTATTACTTCACCGACGTTTTAGGTGAACCTACTGCACAAAGTCTGTTTTCAACAATCGGTGCTGTCGGTTCAGCGCTGGGTCTTGTGGTTATCCCCATTCTCAGCAAGAAATTTTCAAACCGCACCATTTATCAGATTTCACTTTTGATTGCCATAGTCGGCTATGTGATGATGTTTGTTTTCGGCCCGGTTCTCGGCATCACAATTGCACTTGACCTGAGCTACACAGTCGCCAGCATCGGCATCGGCTCAATGTTTGTGGGCCAGACTATTTTCCTTGCAGACATCGTTGACTACGGCGAATTTAAATCAGGCACGCGCAATGAAAGCATTACCTTCTCAATGAAGGGCTTTTTGCAGAAAATGGCCTACACTATTCAGACGATTTTCCTCTTCGGCGGTCTTGGTATGATGAACTACAACGAGCAGATTTTAGGCGGCGTTATAAACGAATCCACCAAATCTGCAATCGGCATCATCTGCTTTGCCGTGCCCCCTGTTCTTATGGTGATTTCGCTCATTATTTTCAAAGCGAAGTTCAAAATCCACGGTGAGCTCCGCAATGAAATTCACGACTTCATTGCAGAAAAGCGCTCAAATGAAAGCTGATAAGGCGGTCTGATTATGCAGTTAAAATTTAAAAATAATCAATTCAAAATTATGCAGGTTGCAGACACTCAGGAGGGCAAGCACGTCAGCCCTGACACCCTCGCCCTGCTTAACGCCGCCATTGAAAAAGAGCATCCCGATCTTGTGGTATATTCCGGCGACCAGATCTGGAACATCGCAAGCTTCAAGGGTAACAAAAAGACTGTACGCGACATTTTGTTCAAGCTTACCGAGCCTGCACATTCAAGAAATATTCCCTTCACAATCTGCTTCGGCAATCACGACAGGCAGGTGGGTGTTTCCAACGAAGAGCAGCTTGAAATTTACAAGTCAATTCCTTGCTTTGTCGGTGAAAGTACAGAGGGTGTTGACGGCTGCGGCAATCACGTGATTGAAATTGCAAAAGACGGCGAAATCAAATTTTTGCTTTATTGCATCGACAGCCACACAAGCCTCACAATAGGCTATGACCACGTTCACGAAAGTCAGCTCAATTGGTACAGAAGCGTTCGCGATGAATATGAAAAAAGATGCGGCAAAGTGGTTCCGTCAATCGTAATTCAGCACATTCCCGTTCCCGAGGTCACAGAGCTTTTGCAGGAAGTAAAACGCGGCACGAAGGGCGCGGTACAGGGCTTCCGCAACCACGCAGGCAAGTGGTATATTCTTGATAAATCCAAGGTAAACGCCGAGGGCTTTATGAAGGAATCTCCTGCCGACCCCATGGAAAGCGGCGGTCAGTTTGATGCAATGGCAGAAAAAGGAGACGTTGTGGGCATTTACTTCGGTCACGACCACATAAACTCCTTTAACGGCAAGGTCCGCGGAATCGACGTGGGCTACACTCAGGGTGCAGGCTTTCACGTTTACGGCCCGGGGCTTGACCGCGGAGTGAGAATGATTAACCTTTGCTCTGACGGCACCTTTGAAACCTACGATTTGCGCTACCGTGATTTAGTTGGCAAAAAGGTTAAAGAAAAGCTGTGGTTTGCTTTTTATCAGCTTATGCCCACCAACGTGTATGAAGCATTTTACAGGGCAATCAAAATTCTCGCCGTTCCCGCAGTGGTCGCAGTCATTGTTCTTTTAATAAATCTTTTTAAATAATGCTTGACAAAATATAACTAAAGTGTTATATTACCGAAAAATCTTTGAGAGGTAAAAAATCTTGAACACATATCTTTTCAAAAAATTTGATATGGATATGGATTGGCTTGCACAGCATGATTATCAGTCAGCTTGCAGGCTTATACCTCTATACTCATTTTGGGAAAGATAAGATTTTATTTCCATATGTTTATAATGGTGTAAGTAGCTGCAGATACTTACACCGTTTATTTTTTTACTCAAAGGAGAATTGTTATGAAATTATTTGATTTAATCAAAAAGAAACTCTTCAAAAAACAACCTGCAAAAACAGGTGACCACCTTGTTGATTTTTATACCACCCGTTGCGACGAAGACTCCCGCCTTTTATCAAAGCATGGCAGAATTGAGTTTCTGACAACGGTGAAATATATTGAGAAGTATCTCAAAGACGGTATGAAAATTATGGAAATAGGTGCCGCCACAGGCAGATACTCTCATTATTTTGCCCAAAAGGGCTTTGTGGTTGATGCAGTTGAGCTAATTGAGCATAACATTGATGTTTTCAAAGCAAAAACACAGCCGAACGAAAAAATCAGCATCAGACAAGGCAATGCAATAAATCTGTCTGAATATCCTGATGAAAGCTATGATATAACCCTTTTGCTCGGCCCGATGTATCATCTCTATACGGTTGAAGAGGAGAAAAAAGCATTATCGGAGGCAATGAGAATCACAAAAAGCGGAGGCCTCGTTTTTGTTGCGTATTGTATGGTTGACCCCTCCGTTTTAACGGGAATCTTCAAAAATAACAAGGTGCAGTACAGCATTGAAAACGGTCTTATAAACACCGAAACCTTTGAAACGTTCTTTCCTCCCCACGGGATTTTCAAGCTTTACAAAAGAGATGAAATTTTTGAACTGACGAAAGAGCTGAATGCCGAAAGACTGCATTTTCTCGCAACTGACGGGTATTCATTACATATGCGTGAAGTAATCGACAAAATGGACAGCGAAACCTATGAGCTGTATTTAAAATACCACTTTAAAACCTGCGAGAGACAGGATTTAATCGGTCTTTCGCACCATACACTTGATGTATTGAGAAAGGAGTAAATTATGATTACATACCCGAATTATGACAGAAGCATTTTATCAATCGCTTCGTCTGTTTTAAACCATTTCGGCGTAAAAGACTGCCAACATAAAACCTTACCCGAATTTGATAAATTACTTAAAAAAGATTACAAAAACATAATCGTAATGCTTTTTGACGGATTGGGAACTTCATCTTTAAACTATCATCTGAAAGAAAATGACTTTTTGAGAAAGCATTATGTGACCGATATTTCCTCCGTCTTTCCGTCAACAACAGTTGCCGCCACAACATCGGTTTTGAGCGGATATTCGCCTGCTGAATGCGGTTGGCTTGGTTGGGATTTATACTTTGAAGAAATAGGTGAAAACGTTGCTGTTTTCAAAAACACTTTGCAAAGAAACGGTGAGCCTGCAGCCAAATTCAATGTTGCACACAAATACATTCCCGTTAAAAGCATTATGAAACGAATCGAAGAGGTCAACGGCAGAAGAAGTGCATATTGTGTATCATTCTTTTCAAAATACCGTTCTAAAAGTGTTGAAGATATTTGCAAAACCGTATATAAGCTTTCAAAAAAGAGAAAGAAAAAATACATTTATGCATATTGGAACCAACCCGACCACGCGATGCACGGTCACGGAGTAACAAGCCAAGAAGCTCACGAACAAATTTTGCATATTAACAGTGAAGTTGAAAAGCTCTGCGGCAAATTGGAAAATTCGCTTGTAATCATCACCGCTGACCACGGACTTTGCGACGGCGTAAATGTATACCTTGAAGATTATCCTGAGCTTAACTCAATGCTTAAAATACCGCCGTCTATAGAGCCCGGCAGAGCAATGAGTTTGTTTGTAAAAGACGGTTTACACGAGGAATTCAAAAATGAGTTTGACCGCCGTTTCGGTGATTGTTTCAGGCTTATGACAAAGGAAGAGGTGTTCTCCGAAAACCTTTTAGGCTATGGTAAGCCTCATCCGAGAACATATGATTTTGTTGGCGATTTTCTTGCTGTGGCAACAACTGAAAAAACATTGTTCACTGCAAGAGAGGAATATGAAATTATCGGTGTTCATGCCGGCCTTACCAAAGAAGAAATGACCGTACCGTTTATTGCGATAGAAGCCGAGAAAGGAAGAAGGTTATGAATAAAACAAATCAGGAATTATATTATAAAAGAACACCCGTTCTCGAAACAGAACGGCTGATTTTAAGACCCTTAACCCCCGAAGACGCCGAAGCGGCATTTTTATGGCACAGCGACCCGAAAGTTAACAAATTTATGTCATACCCTCTTTATACCGACATAAGCCAGACCGTTCATTGGATTAACGACATAGTCCCGACTGACGAAGATTTTCATTGGGGAATCGTGTTGAAAGAAGGCAATATTCTTATCGGAAGCATCAGCATAGGACCGGCAGGAAACGATGACGGAGTTTGGGGCTTCGGCTATAACATAGGATTTGAGCATTGGAACAAGGGTTATACAACTGAAGCAACAAAGCGGATTATCAGGTTTTCATACGAAGTTCACGGCATAAAAACCTTCACGGCAAGTCACGCAGTTGACAATCCTGCCTCAGGCAGAGTTATGGAAAAGTGCGGGTTAAAGTTTGAAAGCTTCGGTGAGCATTCCAAGAGTGACGGCTCCGCGACTTATAAAATAAAAAATTACAGAATGTGCATTGATTGAGAGCTGATAATTCAACTGCATAAATGAGTTAAACGGCAGAAAGGAACAAACCTTTCTGCCGTTTATTTAAGTCCCAGAACTTCAAACAAAAGTCTTGTTTTTTCGTTTTCATTTTCCGTTATATTTTTCATCTTTTCCAAGCGATTTTTTCTGAAATCCTTTTTCTTGCCGAAGGCAAAAGAAAATATTCTGTAAATCTGAAAAAACGGCAAAAGGAACTTATACTTGTTCACTATCGGATAATTATTTTTAAAATAAGCGCTCGGCACAAAAAGGCGGGACAAAACATATTTCTCTTCGCTTTCGTGAATCTGCTTTTCTGCTTTGAGCCTTGTCTGCTCCGAGCCGAAGCTTCCGCCTGCCAGAATATATTCTTCAATCAACAGCGTGGTGTCGTTATGCTCTTTCCCTGAAAACCACACTCCGCTTTGCTTTTCAACACAGTCAGCAAAAGCAACAAGCCCTGCCTCTTCAAGCAATTGATTAGCTTCATCTGTACGGTATTTTCGGCTGTTTATCATAAGCTGCAGGTCAACAAAGGGTCTCACACCACAGCCACCCGACCTGAAATGCCTTGCCATATGGGCAATATGATAAAAATAAACCATTTCGTTTTTGAGAATATATCTGTAACCGTTGCTTTGAGGGGCCGCAAAATCCCACACGCGGTCGGTAATATTTCCGAAAAGCTTTGATTTTTCCTTTTCCATAAGAGTAAAATGAAGCTCAATGCAAACCTTACCGCTGTTAACAAAAGAAACATCGTGTGAGCTTTCCTTTTCTTTAACGAAATCCAGCTCTTTGCAAAGCACTTCCGATGCCGCAGACAAATCCTCTTTGTGAATAAGAATATCAATATCACAGCTTGTCCTCATCCAGCTTTCGGGATAAAGCTCTTTAATCACCGAGCCCTTGAGGGGAATATGGGAGATTTGTGCTTTTTCAAAGGCTTCACTGATTTTGCGCAGAACAAAGGATTGATTTTCGCTTTTTATAACAGCATCGTACATCTGCTCACGGTACAGGCCTTCAAACGCACTGCCGAAAAGGAGATTGTTTTTATCAAGTGCAGACGCAACAATATGCGCAACATCGTGAGCCTTTGCCAGGTCAAAAACCTGCGCCAAAAGCTCATCTGTCATAACCGTGCCGACAGGCATTGAAAGAGGTGTTCCGAACACCCCGTTACCCACAAGCCTCATTAAAATTTCTGCACCTTTAACCATTTTATCTCCTGAATATTTTAATAATTCTCACAACGTAATGCCGCACGGGTCTCAACAGCCTCCAGGCAAAAACCTTTAATCTGTAGCCCGGCGAACAGCAGGAAATTTTCTTCCCGTTTTTTTCAATTTCATTCACAACGGCTACCACCTGCTCAGGTCTGATTTTTTCACGCCATTGGTGAGCATCACCGTTCATCATCAGCTTTCCGTCAGGGAGAATCTTATTCACTCTGTGAAGAATAAAAGAACCGTCTGCTCTTTCAAAAAGAAGAATCGCGCCCTTTTTTATATCTGACGGGTTACAGGCGCGAAGCCACACAACGTCCTCCCCGTTTTTGAGAAAGGGCTGCATACTTGTGCCCGTCACCACCAGGGGGAAGTGTCCGCTGTCCCGCAGAGTGTCTTTTATTGAATTGGCAATTTCATAAGATGAAAATATCATTTTTTCCATAAAATCACCCTGAACTGATTTTTTATTGAGTATATCACGCCAAGAGCTGTTTGGCAACCATAAAAGCATTTTGCTCTCATTTTCTGAGAGTTCACTCTCAAACCGAAAGGTAGACTTTTGCATTTTATATT
This sequence comes from Clostridia bacterium, assembly GCA_017935265.1. Taxonomy (GTDB): domain Bacteria; phylum Bacillota; class Clostridia; order Oscillospirales; family Acutalibacteraceae; genus CAG-488. The sequence continues at coordinate 7,911 of JAGBHX010000097.1, forward strand.
ATTATAATAAGTTCGTCAGCTGATAAAACCAAATGAGGTGAAACAATATGAACTTTGGAAATAATTTAAAGAGGCTCCGCCTTTCAAAAGGCTACACACAGGAACAGACAGCACACGCTCTCAATATATCAGCAAAAGCGGTTTCTCGCTGGGAATGCGGAACGACTATGCCCGACGTTATGCTTTTGCCCGAAATTGCAAAGCTATATTGCGTTACGGTTGACGATTTATTCAAAGAAAAGTCAATCGCTTACGAAAACTACGCGCAACGGCTTATGTCGGTCTATGAGCAAAGTCACAATCAAAATGATTTTATTGAAGCTGACAGAGAATTCAACAAGCTCATTAAAAACGGCAATTACACAATGAAAGATATCTGCATTTACGGAATTCTTTATCAGTTTCACACCTCCTACTGCCGCAACAAAGCACTGGAGCTCTTTCAAAAGGGGCTTGATATGGGTGAAAGCAACGACCCGGACACCTATCATTGGATTGAGCGACAGCGGATGCACTTTTTGTCGGGGTTGGGAAAAGATAAAGAAAACATCGAACTTCAGCAAAAACATCTTGATGAAAATCCTGAAAACTTGTATTCACACATAAATCTTGCTGTTGCTTACTTTCTGGCAGATGAAAATGAAAAAGCGCTTAATTTAATTAAAAACGCACGCCAAAAATTCGGCAATGACCCTATTCTCTATATTTATGAGGGCGACATTTACAGACGGCTGAAGCTTTTTGAAAAAGCCTTTGATTGCTGGGACAAGTCAATCGAGAACGGAATAACCTTTTCCGCACCGCTTCACTCCAAAGCAAGCTGCTACGAAGAACTTGGCGAATATCAGAAGGCTTATGAGGTCTGGTGCGAAATTGTGAGTTGGTATGAAGAAAAGGGCTTTGAAATTGAAGCCGAAGAACCGCGAAAAAACGCTGCCCGTTGTAAGGCAAAAAGCTAACAAAAAAGGGGCAGTTTTAACTGCCCCAACACTTTAACTATATCACAAGAAAAATCAATAGTCAACATATTTTTAACTCACTTGATATATTTCTGTGTTTTGCATAATTCAGGGGCTTTAAGTTTATGAATTTTTGCGGGTTGAAAACCCGTAAAAAGTGTGTTATATTATAGACACAGAAAGGAACAGGTGATACCAATGAAAAGGTAAAACCCCAAGGCTCAGACTTATAACAAAAACGATTATTACACTTGAAACCCACAGTTGTTTAACCGTTGCTCAAAGCGAGAGCAGAGAGAAAGAGTTTAAGTAAAGTCAAAGTAGTTTAAGTCACAAAGAGCCTGAAAGCTTTAATAATTATGAACAGAGTTCAGATGTAAATGGCAAATATTAAGGCTGTAAAAAACATTTGAAGTCAAAGAGGTTCAGAGTTATTAAAGTGTCTCCTCAAAGCTAAGAAAGAGAGGTACACAAAATGATGTTAGATAACAAGAACGAACAGAAATGACCCTTGACTGAAGTACGGTGCGTGAAGAAACATCTCAGTCAAGGGTCATTTCATTTTTATCTGCATTTTGTGATACCAAAAGCAAACCGCCCGACATCTCTGTGAGTGTCGAGCGATTTTATTTTAATAACCGAATTTTTCTTTATATTCTTCCCTTGTGTTTCTGGTGAGCACCTTTTCACCGTCAAAAATAAGAATACAATAAGCGTGGCCGGCCTTTTTGCCCTGTTCAAACCACTCTGCATATGCGCGCTGCATACTTGTTTTGCGCGGAAGCTCTGAAACGGGCTTTCCGTTGTTCTCTACGCCGAAAATTCTCCAGCTGTCACCGAAATCGTAGGTTCTTGTGATATCAAGCGGCTCATAGTCAAGCAAGAAGTCGCTTACGTTTGAGTTTTCGGGAAGAATGTTGAGGTTGTCGGGGTAAAGGAGCCATGAGTTACAGCAAACAACCATAGGCATATCCTTGAAATATCTTTCCTTAAAGAAAGCGTATGCTTTTTTGTAGGAATCGAGTCTGACATCATAAGTAAGCGCACCGAGATGTGACGGAATGTGCATACCGAGAACGAACTGGCTGTCTTTGAGCTCAATGCCATGCTCATAATAGCTCTCTTCGCAGAAATCGCTGAGGTCGTACTGAAATCTGCCTATACCAAAGCGTTCAAGTGTATAAAAGCTGTGGAACCAGCCCTCAACAAAAGTGCCGTAAACATCGTAATTTTCTTTACATTCAAGCATCTTTACCTTGAGATCGATAATTGAGTTCCAATAAATTTCTTCGCTGATGCCTTCTTTTTTATATTTTGCAAGCAATGGCTTCGTGCAGTTGAGAAGAAGCACAAGGTTAACCGTGTAGCGGTTTTCATCAATAAGCTCTGCCAGCTCCTTAACCTTGTTTTCAAAATGGCCGAAGTTCTTTTTCTTGAGCCAATAAGCTCTGTACATAGCTTCATAGATTTTGTTTGCTTTTTCATTTCTGAGGATTTTTTCCTCTGTTCTGATAATTACTTCTTTGGCTTCATCAGGATATTCCTGCTTGTCCATAACTAATAATGCGTGATCATAATTTTTCATTTGCTTCACCTCGGAGTATGTAATGGTCACATTATACAACAAATCAACACCAATTTCAACATTTACTTTAATTGACAACAACATTTGGCAGATGTTATACTGAACCTACACAATTTTTCACGGAAGGCGATTAAAATGAAAGATAAAATGTATATCTTAACATATGAACACGGCGGCTATGTTCTTTGGGAAAAAGAGGTTAAACCAAGGCTTAAAAAAATTGACGAATGGTTGCAGAAATATCCCAAGCTCCGCATCGGCCTTGACTATGAATCCTTTGCTTTTGATGAGTTTTCAAAGCAGGACCCCGAGGTTGTTGAGCTCATCGGCGAGCTTCTCAAAAAATATCCCGACAGGGTAGGTCTGGGTGCGACCACCTACGGCCAGCCTCTTGCTCTGACAATTTCGGAAGAGTCAAACGCAAGACAGCTCAGCTATGCCGTTAAAACAAATCTTGATTATTACGGTGTTACTCCGTCGGTTTATGCAATTTCCGAATTTGCACTTCACAACCAGACTCCTCAGCTTATTGCCCAGTGCGGTTATAAGGCAGCCTTGCTTCGCTCCCACGTTATGGGCTACGGCTATCCCAGAACCTTCGATTCTGCCTGGGGACGCTGGATAGGCAAGGACCTGACCGAAATTCCTGCCGTACCCACCTATGACGAGCAGGGCCGCGGCTTTAACTGCACAACTCTTGACAACTGGATCATCTCACGCTGGTCTGAGGATGACCCCGGCTATGACATTGAAGATTTTGAGGAAAAATTTAAAAAATACACTCCCCTTCTTGCTTCAAGATATGATGACCTTACCCAGCCCATTGAAAGGCTGACCGAATATCTTGAAACAAAGGATAATTACGAATACGTTCTTCTCGAAGATATTCCCGACCTCTACGGTGAAGCAAAGGATGAACTTAAAACCACCGACAACGACTTTCACGTTCAGATGCCCTGGGGCTATTGCGGCAACGAGATTTTCAACGGCTGCCGTCAGGGCGAGGTCAGTGCAGTTCAGGCAGAAGAAATCAATGCTGTTTCCGTTTTTCTCGGCGGCGAAGATTTAGAAAAAGAAAACAAGGAAGCCTGGCAGTATATTCTTGCCGCAGAGCATCACGACGTTACAATCTGCGGTCTGCTTGACCTTTCAAGAAGATTCATTCCCACTTCTCTTGCCGCCTCCTCCAAGGTAAAAGATAAATCTCTTGCCCACCTTTCTTCCCGCTTTGCACGCAAGGATTGTGATTCACTTCTTGTGGCCAACCCTCACTCCTTCCCTGTTAAAGAATGGGTTGAATTTAAGGTGAGCAAGCCTCTGAGCGCATTTGACAACGATGAAGCCGTCAAGTGTGAATTCGTTGACGGAAAGCTGAGAGTTCTGGCCGATTTGCCTGCGTTTAGCGTAAAAAGCTATGTTTTAAAAGAAACAGTAGCCGATAGCAGCAGCGACTTCAACTGGAACGAGGAAACAGGTATTCTCACAACTCCCGATTATGAATTGAAGCTCACCGACGACGGAATTGCTTACATCAACGGCAAAAACGGCAGAATTGCAGACAACGGCGAGGGCGCTCTCCTTCGCGCCTGGGTTGAAGAAAAAGAATGTTATTCCGTTGGTAAATGGACCGTTACCGTCAATCCCCACAGCGCAGTTGCCGTGCAGAAGGGTGAAATCGGCGGTATTCCCTATACATTTACAATGAGCTTTAATGCCGATAACGAACGAATTGACTGCAAAACCGTCTTTGAAATGAAGGGAGAGCACGTTGGCAGAACGGACGTTACACAGGGCAAGCCTGCCCCGCTTACAGTTAACGGACATCACCATGAGGACAAGCTCTGCTTCGTGATGAACGCTTGCCTTAGCAGCGACCGCAAGCTCGTTCGTGACCTGCCTTATTCAATTTCAGAGTGGGACAGCCAGCTGAGAAAAACAGAGGAATACTGGTACCCCGGTGACAGAATTATCCTCGACGAGGTTGTTTCAAAAGAAGAATCGTTCGAAAACTATACATATATGCAGGGCATTTATTGGGTTGCTTTGCGTGACGAAGAAAAAGGAATTTCAGTTTTCAACCGCGGATGTATGGGCAGCGCAATTAAGGGCAACGAGGTTGCAATTCCTTTGGTTTATTCTAACCCCTACCTTTGCGGAACGAGAATTCTTGAAGGAACCTTTGACGATGAGTTTTCTCTTGTTCCCTTTGACGCAACCGTTAACGATGCCGAGGTTCACAGAAAAGCTGTTTCATACAACTATATGCCCCTTTCAGCTTTTGTTCCAAAGGGCAACGGTGATATGACCGACTTCTCGGTTGCTGATTTTTCAGCTGACGGCGGCGAGGTTATCCTCACCACTATTTATGCCGAAGACGGAGCAATTCTTGCACGTTTCTGCAACTTCTCCGATGAAAACGCAACTGCCGTTTTCAAGCCTGCAAAGGGCACCCTCACCCACGAAACAGATTTGCTGGGCAACAATGTTTCACCCGTTACCGAAAACAAGCTTTATTTCCGTCCGTGGGAAGTAAAAACAGTTAAAATCGAGCTTTAAGGAGCAGATATTATGCTGAAAGTTATTTCGTTTTTGTTGGCGATTGTTCAGTTTTGTTTAATGCCCTGCAGTTCACTTTTCGGGAGGCATCAGATTTTGATTGATAAAACAAAAACTTATCAGACCTTTGAAGAATTCGGAACAAGCTCCTGCTGGTGGGCACAGACCGTTGACACTGATGAGATGGCCCGAAACATCGCAAAGGAGCTTTACAGCGAAGAGGGGCTCGGGCTCAAAATCTTCCGTTATAACATCGGCGGAGGCGAGGCTGACAACCCCGATTGCAGAATATGGGACACCACGCGGAGAACCGAAAGCTTTTATGTATGGAGTAAAGAAAAAGGTGAATATATCTACGACTTCACCCGTGATGCCAATGCGCGCAGAGTGATGGACTATGCCGTAGAATACGGCGCAGAAAAAATTATTCTCTTTTGCAACAGCCCTCATTTTTCAATGACCAAAAGCGGTCACGCTTCGGGTGGGCTCACAGAATATTCCTCCAACCTGCCGAAAGAAAATTATAAGGCTTTTATTGATTATGTTCTGACCATTGCAGATTGGTTTGTGGCGGAGGGTTATCCCGTTTATGCAATTTCTCCCATAAACGAGCCTCAATGGTCATGGGGCAGCCCCGATTGGGTCGGCCAGGAGGGCTGCCACTACACCGACGAAGAAGCAATTGAGCTTTTGGAAATGTTCGCTCTTGAAATGAAAAAGAGAAACTCTCCCTATAAGCTCAACGGCCCGGAAAGCGGTCAGATGAGCTGGGGCTATTACGGCATTGTTGAAAAGTTTTTTGAAAATGAAATTTTAAACGATTTCTGCGACACCTTCAACGGTCACTCTTATTGGATGGACAATGCTGAAGAAGAAAAAGAGCAGATAGGCAAAGAGCTCAAGAAAAAATATCCCGACAAAAAATATGAAATGAGCGAATGGTGCGAGCTTCCCCTCACCATTGACAGCACCACAATTGACAGCGGACTTCATATGGCGAGGGTTATTGTTGACGACCTTACAAAAATGAACGCCGTTTCGTGGCAGAGCTGGACAGCGGTAAACGGTGACGGACTTCTTGACAGAAACGCCGAGGGTGAGCTGATTAAATACAACCGCTACTATGCGTTCAAGCATTTCACCTCGTTCATTGAGCCGGGAATGAAAAGAGTCCGCGTATTTGACAATTTCTATGATAAAACAAAGCTTAAAACAGTCGCTTTTATCAATGAGAAAAATGCTGTTGTGGTTATTGTAAACTCCGAAGAAAATGAAGAAGAGCTTAAAATCTGCGGTCTTCTCGGCAAGACGGAAATTTATCTCACCGACGCAACACATAACTGTGAAAAAATTTATGACGGAGAGTTTGACAAAAGCATCCATATTCCGTCAAAAAGCATTATGACCGTAAAAGTTGAGATGTAAGGAGAGCTTAAAATGAAAACATTCAAGAAAATATTCGCTTTGCTTCTTGCGGTTGCAACGCTTGCTTCCTGCACGGTGCCCGCTTCCACACAGGCAAAGCAGCCGTCTGAAGTGTCCGGCTTCACTGACGAGGATTTCCTTTCGGCAAAAAGGCAGAAGCTCGTCAACAAAAAAGGTGAAGAAATCCGCCTCAAGGGTGTTAACCTCGGTGCGTGGATGATTTGGGAAGGTTGGCTTTGCCCCTATGAAGGCGACCTTGACCATTACACCGTTCTTTCTGTTCTTGAAGAACGCTTCGGAAGAGAAAAGGCATATGAGCTTTTTAACACATATATGGACAACTGGATTACGGAATACGACCTTGATGAAATCAAGAAGCTGGGCTTCAACTGCGTTCGCGTTCCCTTCTGGTTCCGCAATTTTTATTATGACGACAAGGGCACAAAAATCCTTGACGAAAACGGCGAATGGGATTTCTCCCGCCTTGAATGGGTAGTTAAGGAATGCTCTGAAAGGGAGCTTTATGTTGTGCTTGATATGCACGGCGCTGTGGGTTATCAGAGTGATGCACCTCACAGCGGCAAGGGTAAATCCTGCGGACTTTATGCAGACACAGAGCAGGGCGAAAGATACCGCCGGCTTACCGACGAATTATGGACAGAAATTGCCACACGCTTCAAGGATGAGCCTGCTGTTGCGATGTATGACCTTCTCAACGAGCCTATGTGCGATGTTGAATGCAGTGAGCTTGACCGCAGAAAAAACAATGAATTTATTTACACCCGCCTTTACGACACGGTAAGAGCCGTTGACAAAGACCACATCATCACAATGGAAAGCATCTGGTCAGTTATCGCCTTGCCTAACAAAATTTTCAAGGGTTGGGAAAATGTTGTTTATCAGGTTCATTTCTATAATGGTTCTAACAGCTCATTTAACTTTATGGCATTTCTTATGAAGCTGTTTTTCCCGAATGTTCCTATGATGATGGGTGAGTTTTTCCCCCACGGTAAAACAACCTGGGAAAATTGCTTCAAAACTATGGATAACCTCAACTACAGCTGGTTTTTATGGACATACAAGGCAACAGGTCACGGAATGTGGAGCTCTGACTGGTGCCTGAGAGGCAGTAAAGACGGCTTTGAAAGAGTGAATGTATATAACGACTCTTACGAAGAAATTGCCCGCAAGTGGGGTGAAGGTATCCGCACAGAAAACGGATTTCAGGACAGCGGACACTATGACAGAAATGTAAAAGAATTTATCTGAGCGCATAAAAAGTGGGTTGCATCATTGGTGCAACCCACTTAATTTTTATTTATACCAATTCGATTGTGTAATTATAATCTGTGTACCATACTCCTGCGGAATAGCTTCTTGCGCGGATAACAACCTCATCGTCATATACTTCAAAGTTAAGACCCGTGCCGTTGGCAATTCTGCCTCTGATTGTCAGATACATATAGCTGGGAAGGTTTACGCTGTGGAATGAGCCGTCACTCTCAACGCTTACATAACCGTAAATATCTTCTTGGCTTTCGTTGGTAAGTCCGTTGTGAATGTGACCCGAAATCAAAAATACATTGTCATATTTTTTGAGAATTGCTTCAATCTGAGCTGATTCGTCACCAAAACCGCCGTCGTCGGGCTCGGGCTCATCATCACCCCATGTTTCGGGAAGGCCGTGGCTTTCATTGATTGGCCAATGACTGACAACAAAAATCGGAAGTCCGTCTTTTGATGCAGTTTCCATCACGTTTTCGAGCCATTGAAGCTGTTGGGGGCTGATTGTAGCGTATGTGTGGTCACTTTCACTACCCATAACGATGAATGTGTAGCCGTTGACCTTCGTTGAGTAATAAACCTTGTCAATTTCTCTTTGTGCAATTTTCTTGTTGTATTCAACAAAATATTCCTGTCCGATTTCACAGCCTTCGTCGGTCCATGTGTCGTGATTTCCACCGGCGAGAATAATGTTCTCTGCAGGAGTATAAGCATCGAAAGCTTCTGCAAGCATTTCCCACTCTTCTTTTTCGCCGTGGTCGGTAAGGTCACCTGCGCAAACGAGAGCGTCGAGTGAATGCTGTGAATTTTCCATATTCTGAAGTCCGAATTTGAGCATATCTCTGCGCGCTGTTTCGTCAGTCATATGAATATCGGCAACTGCGGCAAAATTGAGCCTGCAATCCTCTTTCAAGGGTGTCGTTGCGGCGGTGAAATCACCAAAAAACGGGAAGAAAAAGTGAAGCACCGACATAATTACGGCAACCAGACCCTTTATAAAAGTAATAAAGCCTGTCATAAAAATACACCTTCCTTTTAAAAGTATCTTAACAGATTGTTTCTGTTTTTGCAATATAAACTTTTAAATCATATCACGCTCAATGAGCTGTGAACCATTGACACAAAAGGTTTTTATCTCAAAAGGCGTAAATTCAACCTTTGTTTTTTTGCCGCCGAGAGTAACATTGGCTGTTGTTTTGTTTTCAGATGAATTGAAAAGGCGCATAACCGTGTCATCGCATCTGTTGCTCAGGCGGGTGAGAATAACATCATCATTATCTACTGCGATTTCCGTTTCTTTTTTGCTCTTTGCTCCGCTCGGGAAGAATGAAAGAGCAACAGGGCGCTGATTAAAAATTTCCGCAGCCTTATCAAGGTGGTCAATCTCGGTTGTGAGGCGGTATTCAAACTCTCTTTCACCCAAATCAATATGGTCATGATTGATGTCGGAATCGGTAAGCTTGCGGTCACGAATCGGGTGAGCGGAATAAACCGGTGTTCGCATAAGAGAAATATTCATTCTACCGTCAACTGCAGAGCCGCCGTAGGTGCCTTTGTTGATTACCGCAAAGCCGTTGCCGTGTTCAAAAAGTCCGCACCATTTCTGGTATGTAACCTCTTTTTCTTCTTTGAGAAGACCCTCTTTGCCGAAGGCTGTCTGACCGGCAAAAACGGGTGAGCAAAAAACAGTGTCGAAGGTAAGCTTATAAAACACGTTGCTGTCAGCAGAAAGCATTTTAACTTTCATATCAACATATGAGCCCTCTTTCGGAAGTGTGTAGGTCACAACGGCAAAGGACTTTGAATATTTGAAAATGGCCTGAATTTTGCAACGCACATCGCCGTTTTCAATCACTCTTACATTGGCTGTTTTTTCTTCAGGATAACCGTTAATGCGGTTAGCCTCCTCGTCACTTGCAAGGGCAAATTCACCGATGCAATCATAAAAGCCGTCAGTTTCCATTCCCCATGGGTCTTCATTGTCACGGTAGGCGCGGATTTTTGCGCTTTCGCGATAAAAATATTCCGTTCCGTTTGCAACATATGAGTCAATGAGCCCTGTTGTTTTACTGATTCTTACTTTGATGGAATCGTTTTCAAAAATGAAATGTGTGTCTGTTTCTTCACAAGAACGGATTTCACGGCGGGGAAGATTTTTCACTTCAAGCTCGCAATCGAAACGGTTAATGCTCATAGGCTTCAGCTCAGCGGTGAAGCTGATTTTTTTGCGCCAGTCAAGATTAAGGGAGCTTGACTCTTTTTCGTTCTGCGTGGGCAGATAATTGCCGTTTTCATCACGAACACGGATAACCGTGGTTTCGTTATCGTTCCAGTTCTGGTCGGCAAGCTGAAATTCAACCTCAACGGTTTCCTTTACGGGGTATGGGTGAGGGTTAAACACAAGAACGGGAATTTCACCGTCTTCTGCCTTTTTCTGCCCTTCACAAAGCTTGAGGAATGCCTTGACCTTGTAACGGTCAACAATTTCTTCTCCGTAAGAGAAAAGTCTCAGACAATCGTCCTCTGCACCCTTAATCAACGTTCCCGGTAAAACATCATGGAACTGGCAGAAAAGAAGTGCTTTTTCGGCTTTTTCAAGCTCTGCCCTGTCATAATCCGCTCCGCTGACGCAAAGCATTTTTTCACACAGTGCAAGGTCATTTTCAAGGCGGCGGTTAGCCTGCTTAATGCGCACCATAGTTGTATAACAGCCAACCATACAGTGCACAAGGGATTTGTTGATTTTTTGAAGCTTTGATTTATCCACCTTTTTGAAATAATCTTCCATTGATGAGTGAATAACCTCAAAGCCGGGATTTTCTTTTTTATATTTTTCAATGGTCTCAAGGTCAATTCTTGACGGGCCGCCGCCGTGGTTACCGACACCCCAGAGCATAAGGTTTATTCCGTCACCGTATTCCCACTCAAGGGCACAGTTGATTTTTTCAAGAATTTTGCCTCTTGCGGAGTTATAGCCTCCCTGGGTTTTGTGGCCGATGATTTCACTGCCGTCAAAGCCTTGCCAGATAAAATCCGCATCCCACTCGTGTCCGCCGGGGCGCATAAAAGCATAAGAATCATAACCGCACTTTTTGAGAATCTGCACCAATCCCCTTGTGTGACCGAAGGGGTCAAAGTTGATAGCAGTCGTGGGTGTGACACCGAATTTTTCGCTGAAATATTTTCTGCCCGTTTCAATCTGGCGAATGAAGGATTCACCCGTGGGCATAGTGCAGTCGGGCTGAAGATACCATCCGCCCATAATCTTCCACTTGCCCTCTTTCACAAGACGCTGAATTTTTTCAAAAAGCTCGGGCTCATTTTCTTCAACCCATTCATATAAAACGGACTCGTTGTGGTTAAACACAAAAGAGTCAAATTCATCACAAAAATCCGCCGCAACCCTGAAGGTTGACACAGCCTCGGCAATTCCCTCGGGCCGTCTCCACAGCCACACGGGGTCAAGGTGGGCGTTACAAATCATATGCAGCTCTTTCACTTTATCAACTCCTAAAAAAGCCGAAGCTCCTGCTTCGACTTGGTGTAATTATTATATCATACATTATTTCTTCATACAAGTCTTGAATTAGATAAATATAATGTGTTATACTCTCGTAGGAAAATTTTTCTGGAGGGATTTACATGAGCAAAAAAATTATTGTTGCAGGCCTTGGCCACGGCGGAATTGCTGTTGCAGCGCTTCTCAGCCAGCAGGGCTATGACGTCACAGTTTATGAAAAGAAAAAGAAAGGCACTCTCGGCTACGACTGGACCGATATTTTTGACCCCTCTGCTCTGGGCATTGCAGGTATGGGTATGCCCCCCAAGGACAAATTTGAATACAAAGAGGATATGACCTTCTTTCCGCCAAGCGAAAAGAAATCACTTCTTCAGCACGTTCCCGTTGACAAGCGTGAAATTAAAATGGAACGCAAGGATATTTATGACCACTTTATCAAAAACGCTCTCAACAGCGGAGTTAAAATAGAATACAACTGTGAGGTTGAGGGTCCCATTATGTTGGGCAACCGCGTAGTCGGCATTCACACCTCAAAGGGTGATTTTTACGGTGATTTGGTAATTGACTCCTGCGGAATGAACTCACCTGTGCGCATGAACCTCCCCGACAGTCTGGGCATTGAAAAAGAGGTAGGAAGAAAAGAAAAAATCACAATCTACCGCGCATTTTTCAACAAGGCAAGCGATTGCGAGGTTGAAGCCAAGTTCAAGGTTATGCTTTATGCAGGCGGCGTTATGGGCATCAGCTGGGTAGCTTCGGAAGATGAACACACAGACCTGCTCATGGGCAGATTTGAAGACTTCGATATGGACGATGTTGAAGAGTTCGCAGATTTTCTCAGAAAGAGAAATCCGCGCCTGGGCACAAAAAAAATCCGCGGAGGCCAGTTTGTTGAAATCCCCGTGCGCCACACCCTTTCCGTTATGGTTGCCGACGGCTATGCCGCCATCGGTGACAGCGCATTTATGCCCGTTCCCCTCATCGGCTCAGGCATCGCCAACGCACTCAAGGCAGCAAGAATCCTTGCCGACACAATTATAGCTGATGAAACAAATTCCTTCAGCGCAGAAAAGCTGTGGAGCTATCAGGTTAAATATTATAAGGCTCTGGGTGCAAATCTTGCCCCCCTTGAATGTGTTAAATATCTTTTGTTCAGCCTCACTCCCGACGAGGTTGACTACTGCTTTGAAACAGGTATTCTCACCGACGAAAACATCACAATGTCGGCAGACTTCGGCAAAATGAGTGACCTTTTCAAAATGGACATCAAGGACCTTTCCAACAAAGCCGTTAATCTTTGCAAAAAGCCTGAGCTGCTCAAGAAAATCGGCAAGGTGGGCGTAAGCATGGCAAAAGTAATTTCCGCCTGCGCCGCCATTCCCCAAAAGTGGGATTCAAAGCGTGTTGCCTCCTGGGCAAAAATCTACACCAACGCATTCAAACAGTAAAAGGAAGTGAAACAATGCGACATGCCGTTGACTTCAAAGCAAAAGCACACATAGTCAAGAACACCGCATTTATGCTCAAATGCGGTTTTAAAAGTGCGCCTGTTGCAATGATAATAATTTACCTTGCGTATATTGCCGAAAATGTTTATTATGCTGTTGTTTTTAACGTTATGTTTCTTGAAACAGCGCTTTCGATTATCGAGGGCGGCAGAAGCTTCAAGGAATTTGCAATCAAAATCGGACTGATTGTTTTCGGCAAAATCGCCGTTGACCTGTTTTCATATATCGCCTTTCACCCTGTCAGGGAAAAATTTGAAATCAAGTGTGAGGGCTACATCAATAACCTCATTTTTACAAAGGCTCAGCAGGTTGAGCTTGGCTGTTATGAAAACCCCGACTTTTTTGACAACTATAACCGCGCAACATGGGTGGTTGAAAAGCAAGGCTTTAAGCGCATTATTGAAGGCTCTGCATGGACACTTGGCTCAGTTGTGAGCATTGTTTTCCTCGCAATTTATCTTTATAACATTGACCCGTGGCTTCTTCTTGTTATCCTTTGCCCCGTTATCGTTATGTTTTTCAGAGTTAAGCGAAACAACGTGGAATTTGCCAAAGAAAAGGCAATGACCCCCTTTGAAAGACAAAAGGATTATACAAAGAGAACTGTTCTGTTAAAGGACTTTGCAAAAGAGATTAAAACCACAAACATTTTTGATGTTGTCAGACGCCGCTTCAGTGAGGCAATAAAGCAAAACATCAAACTTATTAAAAAATACGGCTTCAAAATTGCCGTGCTTGAGGTAGCAAGTGACTTCTTTGGTGAAGTTATTCCCATTGCAGGCGGTTTTGCCTACGGCTGTTACAGACTGATTGTGCTTGAAAATCTTGAAATTTCTGCATTTTCCGTGCTCATTTCGGCAATCACAAACTGCAGAAACAAATTGAACCAGCTTGCTTACTACTTCACAATGCAGCAGAAGCATTGCCTGTGGGTGCAAAATCTCAGAGAATTTCTCGATTACGAGCCCAAAATTGTAGGCGGTGACAAAATTCCCGGCGAATTTGAAAGCCTTGAATTCAAAAATGTTTCTTTTCATTACAGCGGAAACGACAAAAACACCCTCACTGATGTTTCGTTCAAAATTAACCGCGGTGAAAGCATTGCCGTGGTCGGTCACAACGGTGCGGGCAAAACAACTCTTTCTAAGCTGATGATGCGTCTTTACGACGTTGACGAGGGTGAAATACTCTATAACGGAACAAACATCAAGGAATATGACCTTCTCAAATACCGCGAAAAATTTGCAAGTGTTTTTCAGGATTACAGAATTTTCGCAATGACCGTTGCCGAAAACGTACTCATTGAAGAAACTGACGAAAACAACATCGAAAGAGCAACACAAGCTCTCAGACAAAGCGGCGTTTATTCAAAAATTGAAACCCTTCCCCAAAAGGAAAACACGATTCTCACCAGAGAATTTGATGAAGAAGGTGCGCTTCTTTCGGGCGGTGAAAGTCAGAAGGTTACTATTGCAAGAATGTTTGCCAAAAGATTTGATGTTGCAATTCTTGACGAGCCTTCATCTGCTCTTGACCCTGTTGCGGAATCAAAAATGTACGACAACCTTATGGAAGGCACAAAAAATAAAACTGTTGTTTATATTTCTCACCGACTTTCAAGCGCCACAAGAAGTGACAATATTCTTGTTTTTTCAGGCGGCAGGCTTGTTGAGTCAGGCACTCACGATGAACTGATGACCTTGGGCGGCGAATACTGCACAATGTTTACCCTTCAGGCATCCGGTTACAGAGAGGAGGGTGACGACAATGAAGAATAAAAAGGCAGAAAGCTCTCACAGCATACGCAATTATTGGTTTATGATTAAGTTTGTGTCGAAGCATTGCCCGTGGATTCTGCCGTCGATGATTGTTGCAGACTTGCTCAGCACACTGCCGTGGATTTTATCAAACGTTGTTCTTCTCAAATACATAATCGACGTTGTCACCGAGGGCAAGGACCTTTTCAGAATTGCCGTTGCCTGCATTGCTTTTGCTTCGGTAGTTGTTATCGGTAACTTTCTGAACACTCTGTTTTATGAAATAGCCTTACCTTTACAAAAAGAGAAGCTTCATTACAAGCTTTATTCTCAGATTTATGAAAAAGCATCGCGAATGGATTTTGAATCCTACGATAACCCTGAGTTTTATAATGACTTTGTGCTTGCAATGAACACAATGAGCGACAGAGTTGAAAGCATTCTCACAAGCACGCGAAACCTCATAACAGAGCTCGCATCCATTATTTCAATAACTGCCGTTATTCTAACAATTGACCCGATGTGCTTCATTTTCATTGCCGCTTGTGTAGGCATTATGGTGCCCATCGGCAGGCTGATTGCAAAAGTCAACGTCAACAAAAAAGAGGCTATGACGCCTCTTGACAGAAAAAATCTTTATTTCTCCCGCGTTTTTTATTTGCAGGACTACGCAAAAGAATTAAGGCTTAACCCAGCAGGTGAAATGATTGAGCGCAGATACAAAAAGAACGTTGTTGACCGCCTTTTCACCATTTCACCTTATCTTAAAAGACAGTGGCAGTTGTATTTTTGCCAGGAAAGCCTCCCCCTCACCATTCTTATCTGCTTCGGTGTAACTCTTTATATGGGTTATCGCACCATAGTAACCAAGGACATCGGTCTCGGCAGCTTTGCCGCAACATTCAACGGTGTCAGCGCGGTAAGTAACAGCGTTTTTGCCCTGACGAGCTGGTTTGCAATCACGTTCAGAGAAAACGGACTTTATGTTGAAAAATTCAAAAAATTTATGTCAGCTAAAGAAAAAATCAAAGACGGTGAAATTACCAAAAAATTCAAAAAACCGCCTGTGATTAAGCTTGACAACGTTTCCTTCACCTACCCCGGCAACGATAAGCCAACGCTTAAAAACATTAACCTTGAAATCAAGCCTTACCAAAAAATTGCTCTTGTCGGTTACAACGGTGCAGGAAAAACCACACTCACCAACCTGTTGCTTCGCCTTTATGATGTAACCGACGGCGCAATCACCGTGGACGGAATGAACATTAAGGATTGGAACATCCGCTCTTATCACGAGAATTATGCCGCTGTTTTTCAGGATTTTTCGCTTTTCGGTGCAACCCTTGGAGAAAATATTGCCATGAAAGAAAATCCCGATATTGAAAAGGTTATGGCAGCACTCAAGGAAAGCAGCTTCAGCAAGGATTTGCCCGACGGTGCAGATTCAATTCTTCTCAGAGAATTTGACGAAAGCGGTGTTTCACTTTCCGGCGGTGAGGCCCAGAAGGTTGCGGTTGCACGCGCTTTTTACAAAGACTGCCCCTTTGCAATCCTTGACGAGCCCAGCGCGAACCTTGACCCTGTTTCGGAATATGCGCTCAACGAGGCTATGAGCCGCGCCGCACAGGATAAGACGGTTATTTTTATATCTCACCGTCTTTCCACCACGGTAATGGCAGACGTAATCTATATGCTTGAAAACGGAGAAATTGTTGAAAGCGGAACTCACGAGGAGCTTATGGCAAAGAACGGAAAGTACGCATATATGTTTAACCTTCAGGCAGAAAAATATAAAGAAGAATCATAAAAACAAGGCATCCTCCCAAGCGGAAGATGCCTTGATTTTTTTATTTAGCTTTAAGTGAATTTTTTGCCCACCACAAAAGTACGGCAACAGCCGAAACAACAACAAGAATGTTGTGAACACTGCCTATCTCAACATAGTTTCTGTCTTCGGGAATGGCAAGGAACATATATGTAACCACAATAAACACTATGAAAACGGGAAGCAAAATTTTTGAATAAACCGTCATATCGGCAAGCTCTGCTTTGAAGCCGAGCTTTTTGACAACAGGCGCAATCACTGCACCTGCCACGAGTACGGCGCCGATGATGAAAGCTATCTGATAATCGGAATCGTCATATCTTTCAAGAATGGGACGAACAATATTTACACCGATTAGGAACGCATAGCCCATAATAAATGTGAGCACGGTTGTTGCTTTTTCGGGGATTTTTGCAAAAGTGATTTCGGGCACATCCTCTTCTTTTTTAATAAAGAGTACAAACGCCGTAATAATACCGCCTGCAATAAAGCCTGTGAAAAATTCCCAACAGGACCAGGGAGCAACACTTTCGGGAAAATACGGGGCATTAAGCTCGTGATAGCCACCGTCACCGAAATAGAAAAACAAATCAGAAACGGTAATTGAAAAAGCAAAGGCGACCGAAGTAACCAAGCCTGTTTTTGCGGCAATTTTATCTTTGACGATAAATCTTGTTGC
>JAGBHX010000010.1 GCA_017935265.1 Clostridia bacterium
ATTCTGCCCTGAATGCGGAGCTAAAAAGCCTGAAGGCGCACCGCTTTATCAGTGCGATAAATGCGGTTGGAAGCCAGAGGACCCCCACAATCCTCCGAAATTCTGCCCCGAATGCGGTGACATTTTCAACGAAAACGATGCTAAATAAATTCAGGTGATTTTATGAGCAGTTTACTTGATTATAAATGCCCTTGTTGCGGAGGTCAGATTGAGTTTGACACTTCGTTACAGGAGATGAAATGTCCTTATTGCGACACAACCTTTGACGTTGAAGCTCTCAAGGAATATGACGATGTGCTCAATGCTCCTGCTGAGGAAGAAAAGCTGGAGTGGGATACTCAGCCCGGCTCGGAATGGCAGGAGGGCGAAGCAGATAACATTTCCGTTTATGTGTGTAATTCCTGCGGCGGCGAAATTGTGGGTGATGACACCACAGCCGCCACAGCCTGCCCGTATTGCGGAAACCCCGTTATTATGACGGGTATGCTTTCGGGCGCACTTAAACCTGATTTTGTCATTCCCTTTAAGCTTGATAAAAAGGCGGCGAAGGAAGGTCTTTTGAAGCATCTTGAAGGCAAACGTCTTTTGCCTGATGTTTTCAAGGACCGGAACCACATTGATGAAATTAAAGGCATATACGTGCCGTTCTGGCTGTTTGATGCCGATGTGGATGCCGACATCTGCTATAAAGCAACAAAGTCAAGAGTTTGGAGCGACTCTAAATATAACTACCACGAAACAAGGTTTTATTCCGTTCAGCGTGCCGGCAGCATCAGCTTTAACCGTGTGCCCGTTGACGGTTCAAGCAAAATGGCGGACGAATTGATGCAGTCAATCGAGCCTTATGATTTCAGCGAAGCGGTGGATTTTCAGACAGCGTATCTCTCTGGCTTTTTTGCAGATAAGTATGATGTCACTGCTGAAGACAGCATTGAATTTGCCAACGCGCGCATAAGAAAAAGCACTGAAGATTCATTTGCCTCCACGGTTACGGGCTTCAACACCGTCACCGCGGAGCATTCAAGGCTGAATCTTCAAAACGGCAAGGCAAAGTATGCTCTTTACCCTGTGTGGATTTTAAACACCACCTGGGAAAATCAGAAATTCACCTTTGCCATGAATGGACAGACAGGCAAATTTGTGGGCGACCTGCCAATGGATAAGTCTAAGTTTGTTAAATGGCTTGTGGGCTTGGGTGCCGGTATGAGCGCCGCTGTTTTTGCCTTGCTTGCCGCATTTTTCTACTTATAACAGGGGAGGTTGAATTATGAAAAAGCTAAGCTGTTTAATTCTCTCTTTGTTAATGTGTGTCTGTGTACTGAGCTTTTCGGTCAGCGCACAGAATCCCAATATTTTAGATAATGCTGACCTTCTTACTACGCAGGAGGAGCTGCTGCTTGAAACCACAACAGATGTTATCCGTGACGATTATGATTTTGACGTTGTTATTCTAACAGTTTCTTCAACACAGGGTGAAGCTGTTGAGGCTTTTGCCGACGATTATTATGATTATAACGGCTACGGTGTGGATTCACAGAGAAGCGGTGTGCTGTTCCTTGTGAGTATGGAGGACAGAGATTGGTTTATTTCCACACGAGGCAGAGGAATTGACCTCATTTCTGACGGCGAAATTGATTACATTGAGCAGGAAATTATACCTTATCTTTCAGAGGGTGACTATGCAGTTTGTTTCTCGGAATTTCTGAGTGTTTGCAAAGAAATCCTCGAGCTTGATGCTGACGGTGAGGAGTTTTCAGACTATTACGGATATGACACGGAAAATGATTATTTCTTTGCCGGTAACAGTTATGATGACGGTTATTCAAACCCGCAGAGCTTCAATTTCTTCAAAAACGCTCTCATAGCTCTTGCTGTCGGCTTTGTCATTGCACTTATTGTTGTTCTCAATATGAAGTCAAAGCTCAAAACCGTTCGTGCAAAATCAGGCGCGGCAGACTATGTTGTGGCAGGCAGTATGAACCTCACTCATTCTCACGAAAGATTTTTGTACCGCCACGTTACAAGAACACCCAGACAGCAGAACAACTCCAATGGCCGTTCAGGCGGCGGTGGAGTGCGTGTGGGCTCCTCAGGTGCTTCTCACGGCGGCAGAGGCGGAAAGTTTTGATAATTTTTTAACAAACCTATTGAAAAGTTAATTAAAACATAGTAAAATAATTTTGTTCAAAAGTGTTTCACTTTTAATAAATTCAGAAAGAAGGAATCTCCAATGGCAAACAGATTTGTCCTCAACGAAACATCATATCACGGCGCAGGAGCAATTTCAGCAGTAGCTGATGAAATTATTGCAAGAGGCTTCAAAAAGGCTTTTGTATGCTCAGACCCCGACCTTATTAAATTCAACGTAACCAAAAAGGTTACCGATATTCTTGATAACGCAAGCATCCCTTACGACGTTTATTCAGAAATTAAGGCTAACCCCACTGTAGAAAACGTTCAGGGTGGTGTTGAAGCTTTCAAGGCAAGCGGCGCAGATTGCATCGTAGCTATCGGCGGCGGTTCTTCAATGGACACAGCCAAAGCTATCGGTATCATCATCACAAACCCCGAGTTCGCTGATGTTGTAAGCCTTGAGGGTGTTGCCCCCACAAAGAACAAGTGCGTTCCCATTATCGCAGTTCCCACAACAGCAGGTACAGCCGCTGAGGTTACAATCAACTACGTTATCACCGACGCCAAAAACAACCGCAAAATGGTTTGTGTTGACGTTCATGATATTCCCGTTGTTGCAGTTGTTGACCCTGAAATGATGGCTTCAATGCCCAAGGGTCTTACAGCCGCCACAGGTATGGACGCTCTTACTCACGCTATCGAAGGCTACATCACCAAGGGTGCATGGGAGCTTTCGGATATGTTCCACATCAAGGCTATCGAAATAATCGCAAAGAGCCTTCGCGGTGCTGTTGACAACACAGCAGACGGCAGAGAGGGTATGGCTCTGGGTCAGTACGTTGCAGGTATGGGCTTCTCAAACGTAGGTCTCGGTATTGTTCACTCAATGGCTCATCCTCTCGGTGCTCTTTATGACACACCTCACGGCGTAGCAAACGCAATTATTCTTCCCACAGTTATGGAATACAATGCTCCCGAAACAGGCGAGAAGTACAGAGATATTGCTAAAGCTATGGGTGTTGAAGGCGTTGACGCAATGAGCCTTGAAGATGCAAGAAAGGCAGCTATTGATGCCGTTAAGAAGCTTTCTGAGGATGTTGGCATTCCTGCTGACCTTAAAGACATTGTTAAGGAAGAAGACATTCCATTCCTTGCTCAGTCAGCTTACGACGATGCTTGCCGTCCCGGCAACCCCAGAGATACAAGTGTTGAAGAAATCACCGCACTTTACAAATCTCTCCTTTAATGTAAATAAAATTGAAGCCGTCGGCAGGTTAACTGCCGGCGGCTTTTTCCATAATTTCCAATGCTTTTTTGAGGATTGCAAGCTGTTCCTCACCCGGATTCAGTTTAATCGCAATGTGAGGCTTGCCTGCGGCGGCAACGGTGATTCTTCCTCTCATTTTTGCCGCAAGAGCCGAAATCTTGTTCATATCAAGGCTCTCAATATAAAGGTTAATCTTGTTGCCTGACTTGCCGATTTCATAAATTCCCTGAGCAAGTGCGGTGTTTCGCATAAGAGCAACCATAATAAGTCCCTGGACGCTCATTGGCGGCTCACCGAAGCGGTCGATGAGCTCATCCATAACGTCGTCGGCATCATCTCTTGTGCGGATGTCGGCAATTCTTCGGTACATCGCAATTTTATTGGGCACGCTTTTGATGTATTCGGGCGGAATGTATGCATCAATTGGCAGGTCAATAAGACATTCTTTTTCGGGAGCTGGCTGTAATTCGCCTTTTTCTTCGCCAACTGCCTGGTTGAGCATTTTCATATATAAGTCATAACCCACGGATTCCATATGTCCGTGCTGTTGAGTGCCCAGAATGTTGCCTGCACCTCTGATTTCAAGGTCACGCATAGCGATTTTAAAGCCTGAGCCGAACTCGGTGTATTCCCTGATTGCCGTCAATCTCTTTGCGGCAATTTCCGAAAGCTCCTTGCCTCTTGTGAAAGTGAAATACGCGCTGGCTCTTCTTGCGCTTCTGCCTACTCGTCCTCTTAGCTGATGAAGCTGTGAAAGACCCATTCTGTCGGCATTTTCAACAATGAGCGTATTAACGTTAGGTACGTCAACGCCCGTTTCAATAATGGTTGTGCACACAAGAATGTCCGTTTCGCCTTCAAGGAGATTTTTCCAGATTGTGCTGAGTTTTTCCTCCGTCATCTGGCCGTGAGCGTAGGCAACGTTTGCTTCGGGCATCATCTCTTTGATTTTTGCCGCAACCTTCGTTATGGTTTCGGTGCGATTGTGCAGATAATAAACCTGACCGCCTCTGCGAAGCTCATTTGCCATTGCCTGAACAAGAACCTCCATATTGTGCTCAATAACATAAGTCTGAACAGGGTGTCTGTCCTGGGGAGCTTCTTCAAGTATGGACATATCTCTTATACCGGACATTGCCATATTCAGCGTGCGGGGGATAGGCGTTGCCGAAAGAGTGAGCACGTCCACGTTAGGATACGCGGCTTTGAGCTTTTCTTTTTGAGCAACTCCGAAGCGTTGTTCCTCGTCGATGATAATAAGTCCTAAATCCCTGAATTCAATATCCTTTGAAATGAGTCTGTGTGTGCCCACAAGAATGTCAATATATCCCTTTTTGAGGTCTTTTTTAATCTGTTCCTGGTCCTTTGCGCTTACAAAGCGTGAGAGCATCTGCGCTTCAATAGGGAAGCCCTCAAATCGTCTGCGGATTGTCTGATAATGCTGGAGTGCAAGAATTGTGGTGGGCACAAGAATTGCACATTGCTTGCCGTCTGCGGCGCATTTGAATGCCGCGCGCAAAGCTACCTCAGTTTTACCGAAGCCAACGTCACCGCAAAGAAGTCTGTCCATAGGATGGCTTTTTTCCATATCGCTCTTGATTTCATAAATGCAACGGAGCTGGTCATCGGTTTCGTCGTATTCAAATCTTCTTTCGAAGTCGTTCTGCATATCAATGTCGGGTGAAAACGCGTAGCCCGGCATATTTATTCTCTTTGAATAAAGCTCAATGAGCTCCTTTGCCATATCCTTAACAGATGCCCTGACTCTCGAACGGGTTTTGTTCCATTCCTTGCCGCCAAGGCGGTTGAGCTTGAGAGTGTGTGAGTCGCTGTTAGGACCGATATATTTTGACACCTGGTCAAGCTGAGTAACGGGCACATAAAGCACGTCGCCCTTGTCATATTTTATCTTAATATAATCCTTGACGTTGCCGTCAGCTTCAAGCTGAGTTATGCCGTCAAAAATGCCGATACCGTGATTTACGTGAACAATGTAGTCGCCCTTGTGCAGCTCCTCAAGGCTGTTGAAAACAGCGGCCTTGTTCACCTTTTTCTTTGATTTGGCAACGGGTAATGCTTCACGGCTGCCGTAAGTGAACACGGTAAATTTCGCATTGGGGTATTCAAAGCCCGAAGAAAATCCGCCGGGGAGCACAATTATTTTGCCTTCCGGCACGATTTCGGGAGCTTTTTCAAAATAAATGCTGTCGTAGCCCTCGCCGATCAAATCGTCGCAAAGGTTCTGCGCAACCTTTGGAGTGCCCGACATAATAACTGTTGTCTGACCTTTTCGGTTATAAATCGGCTGAAGGTCGTCTTTGAGAACGGAGAATGTTCCGTTCCAGGCGGAAATCTGCCTTGCATTGAAGGTAACAAGCTCTTTGGTGGGGGTGTCAAAGCTTCCTCTTGCAAGGTTATCAAGATAAATAACGCCCAAATCCTCATAAAGAGATAGCATCTCGCTCCACTGGATAACATATCTGTCAAGTCCTTTGCAAACAACACCTTCTTCAAGAAATGCCTTATATTCTTCGTTAAAAAGCTGCAATGCGGCATTGGCTCTGTCTTTAACCGAAAAGCTTTCGCTTACGAAAAACAGAGGTCTTTCAATATAATCAAAAATTGTTGAGCAATCCTCATAAACAAGGGGAAGATACCTGTCAAGTGACGGCAGGGTAATGCCTGCTTTTAATTGTTCGATATCGTTTTGCAGCGATTCCTTGACCTTGACACTGCCTTTGCCCTTGACTGACGGAATAAATGCTTCGATTTTTTTGATAAGCTCGTCAGTGTCACAGCAGATTTCATTTGCAGGAGTGATTGTGATTTCGTCAATCTGATTAACTCTTCGCTGGCTATCAGCTTCAAAGAAAGAAATTGAGTCAATAGTGTCGCCCCAGAAGTCAATTCTGCAGGGCTGTTCGCAGTCAGGGGAGAAGAAATCCACAATTCCGCCTCTGACAGAAAACTGACCGCTGCCCTCAACGTTTTCGCAAAATGAATAGCCTGAACGGCGAAGCTTCTTTGAGAGCTCGTCAATGGTTATGTCTTCGCCCACTTCAAGGTGAATCCGCCTTGCATACAGCTCCTCGGGCGGAATGGTGAGCTGAAGTGCGGCTTCAACGCTTAAAACTACCGCATCAGCATTGCCGTCAAGAAGATTGCCGAGAACCGACAGTCTTTTGTGCTCATATTCGCGGGATTTAACCTGAGTTGAGCGCAACGAAATATCCCCGGCAGGATACAGCAGGGCGTTGCTGCCGAATGCGTTCAAATCCTTGCACAGGCGGTTGGCCTGTGACTCGTCCGAGGTTATAATAACTGCCTGCCTTGGGGAAAACTGCTCGCACAGCGAGCTTATGATGTGAGCCTTGTGCACCTGAGTAAGTCCGAGTGCGCCCATAGGCAGACGGTTTGATGTTATGCTTTTTATAAGGGACTGATATTCGCTTGTGCCTTTTAAGGCTTTAGAAAAAAAGGACATTCAAAACTCCTATATGCGTATTCCGCAGCTTATCATATCTGCTTTAAGGCGGTCATAATCTCTGTCTTTAAAGCAGTGCGCGCTCATACCGAGCTTAAGTGCGGCTTCAATGTTGGCAGGAGAATCGTCAATAAAAAAGCATTCCTCTGCCTTTAAATTATATGTGTCGAACAATATTTTATATATTCTCTCATCGGGCTTTATTATTCCGTAATCAGCAGATACAATAAGTCCCGAAAACTTTTTGCCTGAGGGAACTTTTTCGGGCAAATATCCGTGAAGCCATTTTGCACAGTTTGAAAGCACATAAAGAGTGTAGCCGTTATTGTAAAGAGTATCAATAACAGCCGTCATTTCTTTAAGAGGGGGCATCTGCACCTCTCTGTCAACAATCATACTGCGCACGCCTTGGTGAATTTCCTCGGGAAGCTTTTCGAGCATCTTGTCAACAGCTTCTTCAACTTCAAGCTCACCCGAATCCATCATTTTCCACTCTTCGCTGTGAAAGGTGGCGGCAGACACCGCTTTGTGAAATTCCTGAGGGATATTGTCCCTGAGCATACGCTCTTCGTTGAAATCAATAAGAACGCCGCCCAGGTCAAAAACAATATTTTTAATTGCCATAATTATTCCTTGATTTCTGCGCTCCAGCTGAATGAAAATGCTTCGTCGCCTGAAATTTTCTGAATGGCTCTCTTGTGTGAAAAATCATCTGTCTTTTCGGGGAAATCGTTAACACCGTACCAGGGCTCAATGCAAACGTAAGGTGCACCGGGCTTTGCCCAAAGGCCGAGGAAAGGACAGTCACCGAAGGTGAACTCAACATCACCGGGGAGATTCTTGCCCTTGAGAGTGCAGGTTTTTGATTTGAGGTTAGAAAGCACGTGAGCATCAGCATCAAAAATGTTTTTGCTGATTGTGAAGATTTTGCCGTCAATGGGTGTGGGGAAGAGCTTTTTGATAATAACGGCATCCTCGTTAATCATTTCGTTGATTACTTCGTCCTCAACTGTGTCAAATTCGAGTACATCGTCAATTTCACAGTTAAATCCGGGATGAGCGCCGATTGAAAAATACATGTCGCCGTCGCCCTCGTTTCTGATTGTGTGGGTAACGGTGAGCTTTTTGCCGTTGAGTCTGTATTCGATGTCAAAAATGTATCTGTAAGGATAAACCTTCAAGGTGTCCTCGTTGTATTTCTGAGTGAGCACAAAATAGTTTTCGCCCTGCTCTTTTAATTCAAAATCTCTTTTTCTTGCA
>JAGBHX010000098.1 GCA_017935265.1 Clostridia bacterium
AGGGGATAATTTTATTCGTGCTGTGAAAGGGGTGTGCGCTCAATATCGGTTTCAAAATCGAGAATGTTATTATATTCAATGTGCTCACAGCGGATGCCGAAAATCTCCGCCGCCTTTTTTGCGTTGAGCATAAGCTGACCTGCTTTTATGTAGGCGGGTGTCAGCAGGTCAAACCCTTCGCCGTTGACAGCAGCCATCTGACTTCCGTTTGTAAAAACAGCTTTTTTGCCGAACATCTCAATTGTAAGGGTAGTGCTGTCCTTGCTTACCGCTGCACCGATATATTGGCAAAGGACACCAAAGGGCGCATACCACACTCCGTCGATTTTTTCGCAATCCAGATTTTTTGCGCTGATTTGAGGCATTGAGCCCTTATACATCATTCGTGTTTTGTCAAAAACGGGCGGCAATGCAGGGGGTAAAATCTCATCGGCATTTTTATCAATCACAAATTTATCTGCAATTTTTCCGTCCGCGAGGCAGGTAGTTATGCTCATGCGGTCTTTGTCGATTTCAACAAGAGCATATGCAGCGGTGCCGACCTCTTGTGCGTAGTATGCCGTGTGCCAGATTTTTCTTTCGTTGCTTCTTTTTCCTCCGGAGCCGGTAGAGCATTGATAATGCACCGTGCCCCCCGAGGGCCTTTCAAACATAGTGTCGCCTTTAATGGGATACGTTCTTGCAAAGGTATGCTCGTGACCCTCAAAAACGAGGTCACAGCTTTCAATTCCCTTGCGAAGCCACGGATATCCGTCGTCGTTCTGCCCCTCGGGAATGGCGGGATAAATGGGGAAGTGATAGCATCCCAGCTTCCATTGGGCATCAGAGTTTTTCAAGTCTTCAACAGCCCAATCGCCAACGGCGGCAGGCTCGTTTATGCCCATAATGCAGAAGTGTGCATTGCCGTAATCAAAGGAATAGTTTTCTGTTTCAAATCCCTCTGGGCCGTTGAGAGGGTAAGCAAATTTAAATTGCTCGTCAAAAAAATCGGCGTGGTCAAGGTAAAACTTTCCTTCAGGGGGCTCGGGCAAATATTTTTTATATCCGCGGTTGTCGTGGTTGCCCGTGGTCATCATATACGGCAGACTTTCCGTAATCCCCTCAAGTCCTGAAAACATACCGTTCCACTGAAGCTCATTTTGTCCGTCGTCACAGTTGTCACCTGCCGTGAGAATAAACCTGATATCGGGGTCGCGCCTTACAGCAAATTTGAGCATATCCTTAACTGCGGAATAGTCGGGTCTCGGCCATGGGTCGCCCACCTGATGGTCGGAAATTACAATAAATTTAAACCTGTCGCAGTTTTCCTCCTGAGTGGTGAAGGAAAATTCATCGCTTCTGTTTTTGCCGTCGCCGCAGGTGTAGGTGTAGCGTTCACCCGGAGTGAGATTTTTAATAATTGCGGTGTTGAATTTGCTTATATCAATGTCGCTTTCAATCACGCGGCAAATAGCGTCAACCTTTGTCTGCGCTCCGTTTTTGTCGGTCAGAACAACATATCCGTCGTCAGCCGACAGGTCGGTTCGCCAGGTAACGGCCATTTCATATCGCGGGTCGCCGCAGAAGCTCAGCATAATGTGGTCGGGCTGAGGGGTCGAGCCTCTGTCAGGCTTGGGGAAGCTTTTTGTTTGCATAATATCACCCTTTCACGCCATATTTTAACACCCGATATAAACAGTGTCAACGCTGAATGTTACACGATTGTAAATTTTGCGAAAAAAGACAGTATTATTTTAAAATATGACTTGTAAATTGAACGAAAATAGTTTAAAATGTATTTGTTATGCTGTATCTTTCAGCAAAGACTTTATTCGAAAAGGATGAACACATTATGGCAGATATGAACCAGAACAAAGCGGAACAGTACCGCCAGGAAAGAAAAGAACGCTTGGCAAAATCCGCAAAGAAAAACGCAAAGGGTATGGAAAAATCAATTGCCCTTCGCTCAGCTGTTAAAAAGGTAATCGCAATCGTATTGGTTGCAGTTATTGCTTTGGGCGCAGCTTACGGAATTCTCGATTATGCAGGTGTTGTTAACAAGGCCGTTCAGGTTGGTTATGTAGGCAATGAAAACATTTCTTTCTCAGAATACATATACTACTACAACCGTGCATACACCACCCTTTATAATAACGAGCAGTATTACCAGTATTACGGTTATCAGTATGCAGGATACGACATCACAAAAGCTCCTCAGGATCAGGAGAAGGATTTCACCGACAGCGCAACAGGCGAAACAATGAAGTGGACAGAATATCTCCACAATCAGGCTGTTGATATGGCTCAGATGTATCTTGCTTTCTATCAGGAGGCTGTAAAGCTTGGCCTTGAACTCACAGATGCAGACAAGGCAACTATCGACAAAAACATTGAAGACCTTCGCGAGCAGGCTGCTCAGACCGGCACTCAGGGCGCTTCAGGTGACACAGTTAAGGGCTACTCCCTCAATGCTTTCCTTCGTCTTCAGTACGGCAACGGTATCAACGAAAGCTTCTTGAGAAAGCAGATGAAGATTGAAACTCTTGCCAAAAAGTATAACGACACAAAGCTTGATGAGTTTGCCGGCGGCTACACAGCAGAAGAAGTAAAGGCTGTTTTCGACAAAACTCCCGAGGATTACACTTTTGTTGACATCCGCTTCTATCAGTTCTCAAAGGAAGAGCTCAAGCAGGAAGACAAAGAAACAAAGGATCAGCTCAAAGCCCGTCAGGAAAAAGCTGACAAAGAAGTTAAGGCAAATGCACAGGCTATGTATGATGCAATCACAGATGAAAAATCATTCGTAGCTCAGGCAACAAAATATAACAAAACAGAAGGTTACGACGCAAACAACGATACTCTTCTCAAATCAGTTGCAAAATCTTCCGTTAACGGCAATTCAAACAATCTTGAAGCAATCAACGCTGACCTTGCTAAATGGGCATTCGATAAGAATGTTAAAGCAGGCGACAAGAAGATGGTTTCAGACGATAAGGCAGGCACATATTACATTGCTCTTATGGTTAACCCTGCTCACGACGTAAAGACAGTTGACGTTCGTCACATTCTCTTTATGACAACAGACAGCCAGACAGGCGAAGCTCTTTCAGACGACAAAATCAAGCAGGCAGAAACCAACGCAAAGAAAGCACTTGCAGATTGGGAAGCAGGCGACAAAACTGAGGATTCATTTGCTCAGTATGCAACAGACCTTTCAGAGGATACAGGCTCAGCTTCAAACGGCGGCCTTTGTGAAAACACTCTTCCCGGTCAGATGGTTGCAGAGTTTGATGAGTGGATTTTTGATGCATCCCGTAAAGAGGGCGACACAGAAATCGTAAAAACACAGTACGGCTATCACGTAATGTATTTCGTTAAGAGCAACGATTCATATTCAGATATTACAATCCGTAACAACAAAGCAACAGAGGACGTTAATAAGCTTGCAGAAGAGCTTCTTGACGGCGATGCTTACGTTATCGGTGTAGGCCCCCGCCGTGTAAACTACCTTGAAGAAAAAATGCTTGACAGAATTGCAAGAGCAGTTGCAAGCAATAACCAGAACCAGGCATCATATCAGTAATTAAATAAAGTTTTAAGACTAACCGAGTGTTCGCAAGAGCACTCGGTTGCTTTTTGTAATAAGGTCTTGACATTATCGTTAAACGATAATATAATGGGGATGAAGATATCGTATAACGATATTGATGAGAGGAGTGATTTTGTGCCCAGAAAAGCTTTACAAACATTATCCGAGCCGATGTATTATGTTTTGTTGGCTCTGACAAAGGAATTGTACGGAACAGAAATAATGAATGAGGCAAAACGCATTTCAAAAGGTAGAATAACTATCGGTCCGGGAACGCTTTATACAATGCTTGACAAATTTTATACCGCGGGGCTGATTAAAAGAACAAGTAGCGGACTTGCAACAAAAAGCTATATAATCACTCCGGAAGGCAAAAAAGCGCTCAGGGAGGACTACTGCAGATTAAGAACGCTTATTTCCGACGGAGAGGAAATAATGGAGGTGGCGAAATGAACGATAAAATCATAAAAGAAGAAATGAAATTCAGTTATACTCAGCTATCCGCGTTTGAAGACTATTTGTCCCTTAAAGAAAAAGACGGGCTGCGCTTTACACAAATTGAAGGCGGAAAAATGTTTTTTGAAAAAGCGACCCAAAGAGAGGTGAAATATTCAGCGGTAATTTTTACTGGTTTTTCAATGAGAGAAGAGTTTGTTGAGGCCTGCGAAGAGCAGGGATGGGAATTTGTTTCAAGTTACTGTGATGAGCTGTATATTTTCAGAACACAAATGCCCGAGGCACAGAAAATTATCACCGACGAAAAAGAATATTTCAAGACCGTTGCCAAAAAAGCCTTTCTTCAACCCTGCTTTCTCAAAATTTCATTGTGGACACTGTTTTTGCTTTTGACAACAGTAGTTTTCAGAAGCCCGTATGACGGCATTATCGCAACAAATATTGAGGATTGCGCAATATTGATGTTCATAATCTTTGGGCTTTTGCAAACCGCAGCAAGGGTAATTCACTTTATAAAATGGTATATGAAAAACAAGCGTCAGCTTGATGAAACATCAAAAATAATTTTTGACAGTGGGGAAAAGGCAGAAAAGCTGTCACAGAAATGGGATATTGCAAATGTGATTCAGCTTGTGATTATTCTTGCGGCAATTGTGGCGCTTGGAGCCGGGTTTTGCGACATTACCGTTTATTGCTGGGTGTGCACGGTGTTTATAGTCATAAGTCTTTTTGATGTTTTGAAAAACCTTATCGGCAAAGAAAACAAGAAAAAAATCTATATGGTTTTTTCTGTTGTAAGTGTAGTTGTTATTGCTTGTGTTTTCGGAGTAACACAATGGGCAGGAGCGGAATATAACAAGAATCTTGTCTCGACGTTCAATTACAACGGTGTGCCGATTTCGGCAAGTGATTTCATCCAAACCAAAAGCGATTGCAATGATAAAACCCTCGTTGCCAAAGCAACCGTGCTTGGAGGCCACTACATATTTTCTTCTGACAGTAAGGCCGAAAATGAAACTTGCAGCTTTGATTATGAGATTTTGGTGAGCAATTATAGCTGGGTGACGGAAGATTACATTGAACTGCTTCACAAAAGATATAAAAAATATGGCAGTGAGCTGAAAAAAGCCGAAAATACCTACGGTTGGGATGAGCTGTATTATGAAGTGATTAATGAAAAAGAAATGCGGCTCGGATATGCCGTCAAGAGTAATACGGTGATAATGCTTGACTATGTCGATATGCCGGAGGAAGCCAACTTTTTTGAAACGGCATATGAAAAATTAAATTAGAGCAAAGAAAAAGCCGTGGCATTGCCACGGCTTTAATTAAGCGATTTATTAGTCAAAGAAGCCCTTAGGTCCGAAAATCAAATAAGCAGCGTCACTTGCAAGTCTTGCGAGTGCGTTAAGGATTGCATCCTGAGTGGAGGTATCCTCTCCTGCTTCATATCTTCCGCAGAAAATAAGAGCGTTTTCAAGCTTTCTTACTGTTGCTTCATCGCCTTCAACATCGATGATTGTTCTGTTCATCATCTCTTCTGTTTCTGCAAGAGCTTCGTCAAGAACTGCAATCTGCTCAGCCGTGAGAGTTGAACGGTCGATTTCTGCTGCATCGGGGATATAGCTTCTCTTAACCCATTTAGTGTTTCTTGTGCCGTTATACTGAGGCCATCTTGAAGGATTGGAGTTAACGTCAACAAGAGTTTCATCAAGAAGAAGCTCAACTGCGAGCTTGAGAGCTACGTCGTTGCCACCGATTTCGTGATGCTGATTTTCAAAGAACCAGGTGTTATCGGGGAATGCGCAGGTTGAAGCATCAACCTCACCGTCGGGTGAGAGATATTTGGGGTCAGCGTTTTCAAGCTTTTCACCGGGAAGAGCTGCTGTTGCGCCGAGAGATGTTGAATCAAGCTGGATAATACCGTCGCTGTTAACGTCCTTGTAGCAAGCAACTGTTGCGAAGAAGGAATATTCTTGCTCACCGAAGAAAAGACCGTAACCGCAAAGAGTATTGAACTGGCCGCCCTTTGCCATAAACTCTCTGATGTTGTCTTCAAGGTTCAACTGAGCCTGATAGAATGCGTCTGTGCTCTTGCGAAGCTCAGCGTGCTCTTCATCAGCAAGATATTTGTCAGCAAGTGCGGGGTAAGCGTCGCTGGGAAGCATTGCCCAGAACTGTGATGTGTTGTGAAGGAAGTTTTCAAAAATTACATCATAAGCAGTTGTGAGAAGAAGCTCAAGCTCGGCTCTGGGGAGAATTCTCAAAAGAACATTGATGAGATAACCGAGAGCTGCACTGTCACTTTCAACTGACATAATGTAGGGGAAAAGTTCCTTATAAATAGCCTCGTCAGAAAGATTCCATTCTCTTTCATAGAAGTCTTCAAGAATTCTTGTGCCGTCATGAACAGCAACAACGCTGACGATTTCGTTAACCTTTTCGGAAGCGTCGAACTGGTCCATATAAGCTGTGAAAACAGTGCCGCCTAAGCTGACGTTGAGAAGGTTAACCTTCTCGGAACCTGTTTCTTCCATAACAAAGTCGATGAATTCATCAAGTCCGCGGGCAGATTCCATTACGTTGCCGAAAAGGTTGAAGGTGTAGAGGTAAACTTCATCCTCACCAACGATGTCAGTGTAAGACTGAATGGGAAGCTGACGATAGAACCAGTCTCTGTCATATTCACCGTCAAAAGAGTTTTCATCAAACTCAGAAAGGGGGAAGTGGAAATCCTTGAGCTGAAGATTGTTAACAAGCTTGCCGTCGGGAGTTGTTTTCTGAAGAGAAAGCAGCTCGTCAACAAGAACCTTAACGCCCTTTGAAAGGCCGCAATCCTTCTGAGTGAGGAGCATAAGGATGAGAGGAACGGCAACATGCATAAGAATAAGGGGAACCATATTGTCGGTGTTGACCATGAGGAGAGTACCGTTGGTTGTGCCGCCGTTTTCGTCAAAAATTACTTCGTTGTTTTCATCGCAGAGGTAAACCGGAGAGTGGTTGATACCGGGGCAGATGATAAGGGGATAGGTCTCGCCTGAAAGAGCGAGCTTTTGTGCTGCTTCTTCAACTGAGTCTGCCTGAACGTAGTTATTGTCAGAAGCGGAAACCGCAAACGCAATGCCGCAGACAGAGAAAATCAAGCTGATTGAAAGCAAAACAGAGATAATCTTTTTCATAATAAACCTCCTTAGATTTATATTCATTTTATATTACCATAAATTGAATTTTTTTGCAACACAATAAATCAACAAAGAGCAAACCGTAAGTATGTATAATTTCAACAAAGAAATTATATTCATTGACGGCACAATGCTTTAATGGTATAATAAGGTGGAGTAAAAATGAGGTGAAAAAGATATGATGCAAAAGACGATTATTGAGCCGAATGGACACAATATGCAATATTGGAAAGATTTGTGGCGATACAGGGAATTGGCGCTTAATTTCGCCAAGAGGGATGTTACTGTCAGATACAAACAAACGGTTATTGGTTTTGGGTGGGCAGTTATTAGTCCGATAATTAATATGTTGTTGATGACTTTCATTTTTGGTGGCGTTGCAGGCCTTTCAAGTGAAGGTGATACACCGTATTACATACTGGTTTATACCGGACTTATTCCGTGGGCGCTATTGTCGAAAAGCCTTCAAAGCGGTGCAGGAACATTTATCAACAACGCAGGTATAATGAATAAAGTTTATTTTCCGAGAATTTTATCACCATTAGGTTCAATGTTGGCGTTTTTGGTCGATACTGCAATTTCATTTGGTGTGTTATTCATAATGATGATAATTTTCTTTTTTCTTGAAGGTTTTGTTCCTTCGATCAGAATTCTGCTTTGCCCGCTGGTTTTGGTGTGGGTTGCTGTTCTGGGTCTTTTTGCAGGACTATTTCTTTCAGCTTTTAATGTAAAATGGCGTGACCTCAATCAGCTATTACCTTTTCTCATTTCAATCGGACAATATGCATCTCCTGTGGCATACTCTGTTTCTGAAAATTTTGGTGACAAGTGGTGGCTACCTATTTATTGCATTAATCCTGCTGTGGGTATCTTGGAAACTTTTAAATGGTGTATTATCGATTCAATGGAATTCAATTCTTTTGCATTTTTTATGTCTTTGGGTTGGACAGCCATACTTATACCTTTAGGAATTAAGTTTTTCAGGAAAACAGAAAGAACATTTGTTGATATTGTTTAAAACAGTGAAAGGGTAAGGAATTATTATGGATAACAGACCCGTAATGATAGATTTACAAAACGTTAAAAAGAAATATGTAATCAGACATAATTTTGAAAAACCGGAATCCTTTTCAGGGAAACTGAAGCTTGTTGCCAAAAGAATACTTCATCCTACTAAAAAGTATAACACTGAAGATTTTTATGCCCTTAACGGTGTTTCTTTTCAGGTGCGACAGGGAGAAAAGGTGGGAATTATCGGCAAGAACGGTGCTGGTAAGTCAACTTTATTGAAGATACTGTCCAGAATTACTGAGCCCAGTGACGGAAGAATTGAGATGTTGGGCAAGCTCTCTGCGATGTTGGAAGTAGGCACAGGCTTTAACGGAGAATTGACAGGAAGAGAAAATGTTTATCTTAACGGAGCAATTCTTGGCATGACAAAAGAAGAAGTTGACTCAAAGATGGATTCCATAATTGAGTTTTCCGAAGTTGGAAGATTCATTGACACCCCGGTGAAAAGGTATTCAAGCGGAATGTTTGTGCGTTTGGCTTTTGCTGTTGCTGCCAATCTTGAGCCGGACATTCTTATTGTAGACGAAGTGCTTGCTGTTGGAGACACCAAGTTTCAAAGAAAGTGTATCGAAAAAATGATGAACATAGCAGACAGCGGAAAAACGATTCTTTATGTAAGTCACCAGATGCAGACCATTCAGCAGCTTTGTGATAGAGTTATCGTTCTCAAAGAAGGTAAAGTTATATATGATGGTGATGTTGCCAGGGGAATTGAAATATACACAGAAACGGTGGACGTTGATAAAACAAAATTTGACCTTACGGGACACAAGCCTCGCGGCTCGCAAATGGCTGTGATTGAAAACATTGAAATCACTGACAGGGATAATTGCGCATGGTTCTACAACGAGCCTATAAAGTTCAGAGTCAGAATTAAGGCAAACGAGACTTGTAAAAAAATGAGAATGTATTTTATTGTCAGAGATTTGAATGTAAACAATGTTTTCGGAAAATCTGAAACAGCTATTCTCCCTGCAATAGAGAAAGGAACAACGTATGAGCTTGAGTGTAGCGTAGGCAATGCTGACATATTGGCACCCGGGAAATATATAGCCGGGGTAGAACTTTTTGAAAAAGAAAACGGAATAATTTCTATGCAAGACATTGTTCCGGAGGCCTTTCCTTTTGAGATTTTGGGAGAAGACGAAAAGAATCAATCTGTTGAACCTATTTTTTGGGAGCCTCATTATCATGGACGAATGATGTTACCTGAAACCAAGACAGAGCTTATTTAGAAAAAATGGAGAGTTTTGTGAAGAAGATTTTATTGTTTTTTTGGAACACCTTTGTGATTACGAAGAACAAAGTAAAAGATTTTTTGTATTATATTAAAGATTGCGTGTATGTGATTTTTCATAAAGCCCCGAGCGTTATGACTTGCGAAGAAACGGTTGAATACATCCTTAAAAACAATTGTTGTGTGACACGGTTTGGTGACGGTGAAATAAAGCTGCTTAAAGGGCAAAACATATATTTTCAAAAAAGCAATGAGCAAATTCAAAAAGAGTTTTCAAAAATATTGTCGCAAAAAACAAACAATCTTTTGGTGTGTATTCCGGCAATATTCGACCGGGATCAGTTAAAACCATACTCAGACGGTCACAGGAAATATTGGAAAAAGCACTTGTCTTATTTCAGAAAATATTGGTATCGGGATTTGAATTTTGATCGGGTTTACGGTGATGCGTTTATTTCCCGCCATTATATGAACCTGAGAGATAAAGAAACTGGGATAGAGGAGTATTTTGCCCTTGTAAAAAAGCTGTGGGAAGGCAAAGATATAATAATTGTTGAAGGCGAAAAAAGCCGTCTCGGTATGGGTAACGACTTGTTTGACGGAGCCCGCAGTGTGAGGAGAATTCTCGGTCCGTCTTCCCAATGTTTTTCAAAATATGATGAGTTGCTGGAAGAAGCAAAAAAACACGGCAAAGATGTTCTTTTTATTCTCGCCCTCGGGCCGTCTGCTACAATCATGGCTTATGATTTGTGTGTGGCCGGATATACTGCCATTGATATGGGAAACATTGACACAGAGTATGAGTGGTATAAAATGAAGGCCACGGAAAAGATGCCTATAAAAGACAAAATGGTTTACGAGGCCGGTGCCGGTGTTGGCGTGGGTGGGGTTGACGACCCTGAATATCTCAGCCAGATAATTGCAAAAATTTGCTGATGCGGAGGATAAATAATGCCGAAATTCAGTATAATCGTTCCGATTTACAATGTTGAAAATTATATTGAAAAGTGCATAGATTCAATTTTAGCTCAAAGTTTTTCTGACTTTGAGCTTATTCTCGTTGATGACGGCTCGCCTGACAGGTGCCCGCAGATTTGCGATGATTATGCAGAAAGGGACGACCGTATAAAGGTTATTCACAAAAAAAACGGAGGTCTTTCTTCAGCGAGAAATGCGGGTCTTGCTGTTGCAGTGGGTGAATATTGCTGGATGATTGACAGCGATGATTATATCAGCATCGATGCTCTCGAAAAAATTCTGCCCTATGCTGACGGAAAAAATGATATAGTGAATGTTGGTCTTGTTGGTTTCAATGACGGTGATGTTGCCGATTTCAGCAAAAGGCCTGAAAAGCACAAATATACAGGGCTTGCCGACCATAAAACTATTTGTGAGTTGGCCGCTCGTGCTTGCTCAACAAAGCTTTTGACTTATGTCTGGCGAAATATTTACAGAACGGAGTTTATAAACGAAAAAGGACTGAAATTTGAAGAGAAGCTCTGTTATGCGGAGGATTCAGCTTTTAATATGGGGGCTTTTCTTCAGGCAGAAAAAATGTATTTTGCTGATATATGTGCTTATGCTTACCGCAACAGAGAGGATAGTATCAGCCAAAGCCGTGATGTAAAATTTAATCTTGGTGTACTGCATCATTTCGAACTCTACGATAAAATCCGTGACGAGTGCTATGAAAAATATTGTAAGTATCCGCACGACACTTATTATGCGGATGCCGGGGAGTTTATAATTCGAAATACCTATGTTTATGCTATTCTCAACAGGCTTTATCAAAGCACCGCGCGGAACAATTTCTTTTTGTTCAGAAAGGTGTCGCGGTCGGAAATGATTAAAAAGGCATTCCGTCGGTTTGACCTGAACAAAATCAAGTCAAAAAGCCTGGAGTGGCATATGTTCCGGTTTGTGAAGCACAGGATGTACCTGCCCGCGTTTATAATATACAGATTTTTTATATTTTAATTTATATCGGCGGCAGGGGAACTCTGCCGCTGTTCGGCTTTTGGCAAAATGAGGTGTGATTATGGTTTACAGAAAATATAAAAGCCAAGATATTTCCGATGTGAGGGATATTCTTGCAAATGATTTAGGCTACAACTGCGAGCTTGAAAACCTCCGTAGCCGAGTGGAAGAAATGATGAAACGCGGTAATTATCAGATTTTTGTTGCCTGTGACGGCGACAAGGTTGTGGGCTTCATCGGTTGTGTCAGCTACCTTGCATTCGAGCTTGAAAATAAGGGAATAAAAATTATTGCCCTTGCTGTTTCAAAGGAATACCGCAGAAAAGGAATCGGTACCGAGCTTCTGAAAACTGCCGAACAATGGGCAAAGGAAAATGATATTGAGGTTGTGCTTCTCAACAGCGGTTTACCGAGAGAAGATGCACATACGTTTTATGAATCACAGGGATATTTCAAAAAGAGTTATGGTTTTATAAAAAGAATATGAATAAATAGGTGATAGTTTTGAAAATAAGAGTAATGACTGCCAATGACTATGATTTCGTAGCAATGCTTTGGACAAACTCAAACGGTGTAGGGGTTAATCCCGACGATTCAAAAGAAAATATTTCAAAGTATCTTCAGAGAAATCCAAATACAAGCTTTGTTGCCATTGAAAACAATGAAATTGTGGGTGCAATTCTGGCGGGACATGATGGCTACAGAGGATTTATACACCATACTGCGGTTTCGGTTTCTCATCGAGGATTGGGAGTAGGAACGAAATTAGTAAATGCCGCTGTTGATGCAATCAGAAGCGAAGGAATAAACAAGGTAGTTTTAGTTGCATTTAAAACCAACAATCTCGGCAACAGCTTTTGGGAGAAACAGGGATTTAAGGTGAGAGAAGATCTATATTACAGAGATTTGAGAATTAACAATTAAGCTCGTAGGGGCCGCCATTGGCGGTCCGCCAAACAGGGCTTTGTTTTCGCTGACGCCCGATGGGCGCCCCTACGGTGTTGACGGTAGCTTTGTTTTTCGGTGCGTCGAAAATCGCCGCACCCTACACACGACCTCGGCAACCCGATTCACAAAGAAAAAAGAATGATAAATTATGAAAAAATTTGATTGCTTTTTGAAAAATGCAGAAATGCTTAATAAAAATTTTAATATTGTTCCTTTGATTTATGGCTCGTTGGGATTAGAGGTGTTAACAAACACATCTTTAAATGCAGATGATATTGACATTCTTATTCCGCAGGTGTTTGTAACAGGCGACAGGTGGAACGAGTTTAAGCTGTTTTTAGAAAATCACGGATATGTGTTAGTTGATGAGCATGAGCACACTTTCAGAAAAGACGGTGTTGATTATTCATACGCTTCTGTTGAAGGCTTGAAAGGTTTTGCGGGTATTGATGTTTGTGATATTGAAATTCGCAATATATCAGGAACTGAATTTATGCTTTTGTCCTTGGAGCAATATCTGAAGGTTTATCAAAAATCCTCACAAGACGGATACAGAATGAATGTTAAAGAAAAGCAGGACAATCAGAAAATTGAGATTATAAGGAGTAGTATGAAAACAAAAATAAGGAAAGCTAAACCGGGTGACGAGAAAGCACTTGCGCATATTCAGACCGAATCGTGGAAATCTGCATTTGCAGACATCATTTCTGCTGAGGATTTGGAAAGATGTACCGACATAGAAAGAGTTGAAGCAATGTACGAGAGGGATCTGAAATTCGGTTATACAGAAATGTCAATTCTCGAAATTGACGGTAGACCTCATTGTATTGCAGCTTGGAGCAAGGCAAGAAATCCTCAATTCTCGGATTGTGCAGAGCTTATCTGTATTCACAGCTTGAGTGAAAATCGGGGCAAAGGTTATGGCTCAATGATGATAAATCATATCATTGATGAAATAAAAAAAGCAGGATATAACAGTGTATTGCTTTGGGTGTTTGAAAAAAACACTTGTGCCAGAAGTTTTTATGAAAAGCACGGATTTGAATTAACGGACAACAAGCAAGTATGCTATGGAGCGGTTGAGTTTATGTATCGTAAGGATTTTGATGTCAAATAAACCATTTTTGTTCAAGAAAACATTTCTCATTGCAGATATAATGGTGTTGTAAAGGTCGATTTTTACACACTATTATGTTCAGGAGATGTTACTATGGAAAATACAGAACTCATTTTCAATGCGGTGAATTTTGCAAAGCAGAATGCAACCGAAAGCGGTATATCCGTTGAAGAGGTTGCGAGGAATGCTGGCTTTTCAATTGACTATTTCAACCGCATTTTTCTTTCTCACACGGGCTTTACCGTTACCGCATACATCAATTATATCCGTCTGAAACAGGCGGCTTATCTTCTTCGCACAACCGACAAATCGGTGCTTGATATTGCCCTTGAAATCGGTTACGATTCCCACGAGGGATTCACAAAAGCATTCAAGAAAAAATACGGCATTACTCCGAGCG
Organism: Clostridia bacterium; assembly: GCA_017935265.1. Taxonomy (GTDB): domain Bacteria; phylum Bacillota; class Clostridia; order Oscillospirales; family Acutalibacteraceae; genus CAG-488. The sequence continues at coordinate 13,957 of JAGBHX010000098.1, forward strand.
AATACCGTACTGACAATAAAAGCAGAATGATGTGTATGGGAGAGATAACAGACAAATCCGTTGCAAGCAGATTCTTGCATAACAATCCTGATTTTAAGGTTGTTGATTCGTATGAAGTAATTGATTATCTTCTTGAAAAAGATGCAAAGCAGTACGGATATTTTTGCACAACAATAAAATATTGCGGTCTTACAATCGTTGCCCCTAACGGCAACTATGAAAACGGATTTATTGGTGTCGGTGATGATTTTAACGGCAGTTGCTATCTTGAAATACAGACTGATGATTTTAAACTGTTAGCCGATTGGATAAAACGATTTTCACAGAGAAAAACATTTTATTCGGATAAAAGTGAAGCAGAGGTTAAAGCAATTCTCGCTTCTTACGGAGTTTCGGAAAGCTTCAAGGTTACACCGCAGTCATTATATTTCGGTGAACCTTTTGATTTCTCTCTTCCCGAGAATATCTCAATAAGACTACTTGCACCTAAAGATAAAAAGGCAATCACAAAATGGGCAAACGGCAGAAAAGACGGTTATGTGAAGCACTTACTTAACGAACAGGATTATCTCGATGAAAACAACCTAGAATACGGTGTTTTTGAAAAGGATAACCTGATTGCCGTTGCAGGATGTGGTATTGATGAAGTTCACGGAATGCGGCTTAATAACTGCTGTGCAATTCAATTTGCCGAAGGCAAAGAAAACGACGGGCTTTACGAAACAATATTTAAGTTTGTGACAAATGATATTTTATCAGAAGGAGCTTTGCCATTTGATGATCTTCAGCACGGGGAGTACGCCGAAACACACGGCAAATTCAGTTCTACCGATTTGGGGTATGTTGTGACAAATAGAAGGTTTGATATAACATAAAAATTAAGGATAGCTCACGGTGAGCTATCCTTTTTGCATATTTATTTTTCAAGCTCTTCGCAATAATAAAGCTTGTCGTTGGCACGGGCTTTCACTGCTTCAATGCGGTTTTGCATTGCTTTTTTCTTTTTGCCGTTGAGAAGAGCAAGGGTTTCTTTTTCAGCTATTACTATTTTTTTATCTCTGTCGAAGCAGTCGGGGTGACATTCACCGCAGGTCATACAGATATACATTCCGCACACAGGGCAACGGGGGCTGTCCTGCGAAGTGACCTCAGAGCGGCAGTTGTGACAATGGCCGTTATAGGGGGAATAAACCGGGTAGTGGTAGTTGAGATAAATGTTGCACACCGTTTCTTCCCTTTCAGTGAAGTTTCCGTATTTCAGGCTCATAAAAAAGTCAGAAAATGAGTCGGCTGCTTTAAAAACAAATTCGGCAACTCTGCGGCGAAAGACAATAGCAAGAATTATCACTATAGCAAGAATGGCCACAATCAAAGCATAAAATATTTCCATTTCAGCCTCCGTTTATTTTATGTCTGCCGATGATAACACGCTTTTAACAGCGGCAGAGTTATATTCAAGCTTACTGCTTTTGGCAGCTTCGCAAATCTCCCTGAGAACTTCCTCTTTTTTTATTTTAACAATGCATTTTGATTTGTAAGCATCAAAAAACGGGGAATTGTCAGCCTTTTGCAAAAGATAAATTCCTCTTGAAAAGCGCATAATCTGAACGTCTCCGATTTTGAGCTGTGACATTTTTTCAAAAAGCTCTTCAGGGTACGAGGAGTCGGTTGAAGCAATCAGATGCTCTGTGTCTTCATAGTCGGCCAGGTCGGGATATTGCTCAATTGCAGAAGAAAATTCACCGCCTGCGCGTACAATTGATGCCATTGAAGTGTATTTTTCGGTGACGCTCTCCACGTCCTCTTTGGTCAACGTTTCATCAAAGGGAGTAAAAGCAACCCTTGCGGCAACGTAATTCAGGTTAAAAAAGCTTTTTATTTCGTCGTCGGTCAGCTCCCTTTCGCCGCCCTTGGAATAAAGAACCTCGGTGAGGGCGTCAATAAGCCTTTCGTGCTCAAGCATAGCGCAAAGAGTCTGCTTGCTGACGGAGTATTTTTGGTAGAATGAAGAATAAAACTGCCAGCGTGTTTTGATTTCGGAAGAAACGGCAACCTTTTCTTCTGCAGAAAGCTGAACACCGTGTTTTTTAATAAGCTCACAGCCTGCAACGTATTGGGCACACAGCCTGCCTGCAAGCTCACGCTTGTTTTCTTCTTCTTTATATTCATCTGAATTCACGGCAACGGACAAAAAGTAGCCGTAAATTTCTTTATTTACAGCGGTTGAATCCACCGTGAGGGCGGTTTCATTTGATGAGCAGGCGCAAAAAGACAAAAGGAAAAAGCACATTGCCAAAACAACGCTTATCATTTTAACAGCTTTCATCTTATCGCCTCCGTGGAAATTATATCATACATCAAACGGGTTTTCAACATTTCTGCGCCAATGGAAAAGATATTGCTGAGCAATGCCCTCAACCCCTGCGGTCTGAGTCGGAAGCCCCTCGGGGTAAAGCTCCTGCATAATGCGCCTTACCCAAACGTCAACGGGGAAGGCTTCAACCCTGCCGAAGCCGTAAAGCAGAGCGCACTCGGCAACCTTTGGCCCTACACCGCTGATTTTTTGCAGCTCGGCTCTTGCGTCGTCCATTGAGGCGGCGGAAATTTTTTCAAAGTCCACCTCACCGCTTGCCACTTTTCGGGCGGCATCAATAATATATTTTGCCCTGAAGCCTGCTCTGAGTGGCGCAAGGTCTTCGACTGTTTTTGTTGCAAGCAGCTCAGCGGAGGGGAACGTAAAGTCGCCGTTTCCCAAATCCTCGCCAAACAGACAGCAAAGGCGGTCGATAATGCCCTTGATACGGGGAATATTGTTATTTTGTGAAATGATAAAGGAGCAAAGAGTTTCCCAGGGCTCCTGCTTCAGAATACGGATTCCCGGGTAAGCGGTGATAGCCTTGGCGAGCCATTTGTCGCTTGAAAGGGTGTTGCAGACGGCGTTGTAGTCGCGGTCAAGGTCAAAATATTTTTGCCAGAATTTGTCGTCGTCATCACCGTAAATGAGCAGCTTTTCGTCGCGGATTTCGGCAAAAACGCTCTTGTTTTTTACCACCGCGTGCCACCGTCCGTCGGGAGTTTCGCTCCAGCGAAAGCTCTGACCGCAATCAAGGGTCAGCGAAAGGTCGAGAGGTCTAATTTTAGTCAATGTTACGACAGATTTTTTTGTTTGAAGGTTCATTGTGACTCCTGTCTCCGAATTTCTTGTCAAGGGCTTCGGGAATAAAATAATTGACAAAGATTTGTGGTTTTTTTGGTAGTTTTTTATACTTTTTTGTCGGTTAAATTTTTAACAATTTTTTCCTCAAAAAATATGCACAAACGGGTTTTGCACAATAAAAACACGCAAAATCAAGGCTTTTTTGAAAAGTTATACACATTTTGCACAGAGTTTTGCACAACCTTGCGCCGATTTGCACTTGTCAACAGGGCTTTTTCAACAAAATTATTTTTGCGGTTTTTGACGGATAAAAAGGTATTTTGTCGCAAAATAAATTGCATAAATTACATCAATCGGACAACAATATTTCTGTCTAAAAAAGTGAAATCAGGTGATAAAATGCTTCAGGGAGTCAATCATCAGGTTGTGGAGGTAACACGACCGGAATGTGAATATTTTGAGAGAGTAATTTTCTTTGTTAAGCCCGAATATTCAGCCGTCAGCGAGGGAACATTGCGTGAGCGTGCAGGCAAAATTGCAGGTGAGGCAGGGGCACCGCCACCCACCAAAACCAGAATCAACCGTCTTGCTTCAATCGGGCGTCTTTTTCTTGCCGCCGCAGCCGGTGCAGTTGTCACCGCCGTGGTCAGCTATTTGTTTTTTTAAAGCTGCATATTTCGCCAAGGCAGCAGTTGTTACACTGAGGCCGCCTTGCGATGCACACTGCTCTTCCGTGGAGAACACAACGGTGACAAAAATCGTTGCTCTCCTCGGGTGGCAGTATTTCTTTCAGGCGCATTTCAACCTTGTAGGGGTCCTTTGTGTCAACGAAGCCTAAAAGATTTGTTATTCTGATTAAATGGGTGTCTGCCACAACGGCCGGCTTTCCGTAAATGTCGCCGCAGATGAGGTTCGCTGTTTTTCTGCCCACACCGGGCAATGAGGTCAGGTCTTCAATGTTGTCGGGCACCTTTGAGTCAAAGCGTTCAATAATCATCTTTGCCATTGCAATGATATCCTTTGCCTTGGTGTGATAAAATCCGCAGGGGCGCACGATTTTTTCAACGTCCTCAAGCTTTGCTTCGGCGTAGTCTTCCAAAGTTTTGTATTTTGAAAAAAGCTCGGGTGTAACAATGTTGACCCTTGCGTCGGTGCATTGAGCAGAAAGCCTTGTTGCCACAAGAAGCTCAAAATCGTTTGACGCGTTGAGGGAGCATATTGCATCGGGGTATTCTTTTTTTAACGCGTTTACGGCAAAAACTGCCTTTTCCTTTAAATTCATAAACATCACCGACTATATAATATCATATTTTGCTTGCAAAAGGTTAACTTTTTGTTAAATGGATTGAAAAAATTATAGATTTATGATATTATCAGTTTATAAAAGGGAAAGGATTTGATTTTATGAATATCAAAAAAATACTTGCCGCCTTGATGAGTGTGCTTTTAATTGCCCTCACCTTTGCTGCTTGCTCAAGCAAAGAGCCGCCCGAAAACGGCGATGCAACCGAAACTCCCCCCGAAACCCTTGTGATTTCAGGTTCTTCCACCGAGGAAGTTACCGCAATCACAGGCACTGTTGACAAGGACGGAAACGTTATTGACAACGAGGGAATAGTTGACAAAGAAGGACATAAGATTTACTACACAGGTCACGACACAGAAGACGGTAAAAAGATTTACACCACAGGCAAAAAGGATGCCAACGGCAACATTCTTTATACCCTCAATATGACTGACGACAGAGGAAACCTTATTTATTACACAGGTAAAGAGGTTAACGGCAAGCTGGAGCTTGACAGAACAAATGCCGTTCCGGACTACACCACAAATGAAAATTCAACTCTCAACACAAACTCACGCTATACTTCAACATCAACTGTTAAGTATGATGCGCCCGACATAAAGGATAAGGCTTCTGACATCAAAAAGAGCTTTATGACATATTCAAAGGCTAAGGGTGACGACACCTTTAAAAAGGTTATCCCTGCGCAGGGCGGCGGCTTTATTGCTATTACATTCTCAATGACAAAAGCAGGCCTTTATGAGGATGTAAACAAAAGCTGGGCTGACTTTGCAAACATTGTTAAATTCAGCGACAAGGGCGAGGTTGAATGGATTTATAACGTAGGAGGCGACGGTCAAATTTCTCTTGACGGTGTTGCTCAGCTCAAGGACGGAAGCATCGTTGCAGTGGGCTACACACTTGCAACCGATACAGACGCTCCTATGAACAGCCTTCTCACTTCTTCCTTGATTGTTAAGGTAAGCGAAAAAGGCGAATATATCTGGTCCTACTCCTTCCCCGGTGATGAAAATTCCAACGGTGACTACCTTGTCAGCGTTTGCGCAACTCCCGACGGCGGATTTGTTGCAGGCGGACGTGCAGACTCAACTGCAGGCTTCTTCAACGGTACACAGTCAGACCACTTCAAGGCTTTCCTTTTCAAGTTTGACAAAAACGGTGAGGTTGAATGGAGAAAAACTCTCACAGGTTCAAGAGGTAACACCTTTGAGGCTGTTGACACTAACGAAGACGGCGACATCTTTGCCCTTTGCACAACTCTTTCAAACGACGGAAGCTTCACTTCCTTCAAGGGCTACAATAATCAGACAGCAAACACAGTTGTTTTGAAATTTGACAAAAAGGGCAACCTTCAGTGGTCAAAGAACCTTATGAGCTCAGGCCTTAGCAAGTTTACATCAGTTGATGCCACTAAGGACGGCGGCTGTATCGTTGGCGGAACCTTCTCAATTCTCAAAAGGGTTGACGGCAGCTTCCAGGTTAACTACGGCGGAACAGACGGCTATGTTGTTAAGTATAACAAGGACGGCGGAGTATGCTGGGCAAGAAACGTTGCGGGCGCAGCTGACGACGAGGTTGCAGGCGTTGCAGAAACAGAAAACGGTATTGTTATCGTTGGCAGAACAAAGTCAAACAACCTTGATTTCAGCGAGTTTGACAACATCGGTGATTACGACTGCTTTGTGATGATTGTTGACAACGCAGGTAAAACAATCTGCACCAACAAAATCGCGGGTAAGGGCACCGAATATATGGGCGGCGTTGCCGCAACAGAAGGCGGCTTTGCGGTTGTCGGCTGGACAAATTCAAACGACACCGATTTTTCAGACAACCCCGTTGCAAGAAGCTTCAGCGGCTTCTGCGCAAAGTATGATTATATAATTAAATAATATTTCGGCACTCTTCCCCGCGGAGAGTGCCGTTTTACGAGGTAAAGAAATGATTAAAGACAACATAATGAAGCTTGCAGGCAAGGTTTATGTCAAATTCAGCGGTGTTGCGCAGGAGCAGACACTCCGAGCCAAAGAAGAAATCACCGTAACCGATGAAATGAAGCAGACCTTGCGGCAGGTTGCGGCTGAGGGTGCTGTGCTTATAAAAAACAACGGTATCCTTCCGCTTAAAAAAGACGCAAAGGTTTCTCTTTTCGGCAGAGTGCAGTACAACTGGTTTTACACCGGCTACGGCTCAGGCGGTGACGTTAACCGACCCTATGCCGTAAATCTGATTGACGGCGTTCGCAACTGCGACCAGCTTGTGTTAAACGAGCATCTTGCGCATAAATATGAAAACTGGTGCAAAGAAAACATCATCAACGATGCTGTTTGGGGAATGTGGCCAAGGTTTTATCCTGAAATGCCTGTGACCGACGGTGATGTGCTCAATGCCTCTCTTGTCAGCGACTGCGCTGTTGTTACAATCGGCAGATCTTCGGGTGAAGACAGAGAAAATGCGCTTGAAAAAGGAAGCTTTTATCTCACCGACGAAGAAAGAAGGCTGCTTGACAAGGTATCATACAGATTTGAAAAAACTGTTGTTCTTCTCAACATCGGCAGTGTTATTGACCTTGCGTGGATTGAAGAATACGGCGACAGAATAGATGCCGTTATAATTTTGTGGCAGGGCGGAATGGAAAGCGGAAACGCCGCCGCAGATTTGCTTTGCGGAAAGGCAAATCCCTGCGGAAAGCTGACCTCAACCGTCAGCAGGAATTATGCTGACCAGCCAAGCGCCAAGGACTTCGGCGGTAAGGAGTATAACAACTACACCGAAGACATTTACGTGGGCTATCGCTATTTTGAAACCTTTAAAAAGGATGCCGTGCTTTATCCCTTCGGCTACGGCCTTTCATACACGACTTTTGCTCACAAGTGTGACAGCGCCGTTTCCACAAAAGACGGCTTCCGCTTTGATGTTGAAATCACAAACACAGGCGAGGTTAAGGGTAAGCAGGCTTATCAGCTTTATGTCAAAAAGCCGTCGGTGCGCCTGGGCAACCCTCACAGAGAGCTTGTTGCCTTTGGCAAAACAAAGCTTCTTTCTCCGGGAAAGAGCCAGATGCTTAAAGCAGACGTATCACTTTATCAGCTTGCTTCTTATGATGAAAGCGGCCTCACGGGCAACAAGTCGGCATACGTAATTGAAAAAGGCGAATATGCTTTTTATCTTGGCGATGATGTACGCTCTGCCCAAAAGATTTTTACATATTATCAGGAAGAAACCGTTGTGTATTCTCAGCTTTCCCAGTGTCTTGCACCAAAGAAAGCCTTCCGCGTGCTCAATGCTATTGAGGGTCAGCGCTATTGCAACGCTGACGAAACAAACCTCAAAACCCGTATTCTTGACAATATGCCCAAGGCAACACCAATTACGGGCGACAGGGGATACAAATTGCAGGATGTTAAGTCGGGCAAGGTAACTATGGAGGATTTTGTGGCTCAGCTCAGCCTCGACGAGCTTGAGGCCCTGACCCGCGGTGACTACACAATGGGCAGTGAATTGGGCGCCCCAGGCAATGCGGCTGTTTATTGCGGTGTGCTTGAATCTCTGCGGGAAAAAGGCATTCCTGCCGTGACCACATCTGACGGCCCGTCGGGTATCCGCCTGAGAGCAAGCTGTTCACTCATTCTTATCGGAACCCTTCTTGCCTGCACATTTGATACAAAAGCAGTTAAAGAGGTTTATTCTCTTGTTGCCGAAGAAATGAAAGAAAAGGGCAGTGACGTGCTTCTTGCCCCCGGAATGAATATTCACAGAAATCCCCTTTGCGGCAGAAACTTTGAATATTATTCCGAAGACCCGTATCTCACAGGCAAAATAGGAGCCGCCGCCGTTACGGGTATTCAGGCTCAGGGTGGTTCGGCTTGTCCTAAGCATTTTGCGTGCAACAATCAGGAGTTGAAGCGTCTTGTTAACGATTCACGTGTTTCCGAAAGAGCGTTGCGAGAAATTTATTTAAAGGGCTTTGAAATATGCATTAAAGAAAGCAAGCCTAAGAATATAATGACATCTTACAACAAGGTCAACGGCGAATGGAGCTATTATAACTACGACCTTGTCACATCAATTCTCCGCGGTGAGTGGGGATATGAAGGCTGTGTGATGACCGACTGGTGGACAAAATCGGGCAAAAGCCCCTTGTTCCCAAAGGTGTATGACCAGGCCTACCGAGTAAGAGCGCAGGTTGACGTGCTGATGCCCGGCGGCGGAAGAACAGGCAAAAGAAAGCCTGACGGTTCACTGCTCAAATATGTTGACAACGGCGGTATTACCCTCGGCGAAATTCAGCGAAGCGCAAAAAACATCCTCATTTTTGCAATGAATTCCACAGCCTATAAGGAATAAGAAAATCCGACTCCCGTAAAGGAGTCGGATTTTTAATGTGCTATGCGGAATTACGGTTGTGTTATTTTTGAATACACGGTCATACCAACACCGCTGTCCTGAACTAAAATATCATTTGGCATTTTTGAAAATTTTGCGGTTACATACATATCTCCTGCCGCGCCTGAAATGTTGGACAGCTGAACAAAATAAACAACCCAGAACCATTCCTTCGGAACGAGAGCATTTATAATCGCAATCACAATCCCCAACACCACAATAGGAGCAAGCGCAATTGTAATATAGCTCTTTTTGCAGTAATAATCGTCACTGCCTGCAAAGGCATAAAGTCCGGTAAAGCCGTAGCTTACCTTTTGGGTGCCGAAAAACTTCATTGTTATTCCGTGAATGAGCTCGTGTAAAATCAGATATGCTATTATCGAAACCAGCATACAGACAAATCTTAATGTGTATGCACCCAAGCCGTCGTCCATATTGAAAAGTGTTGTTACGGGAACATAAAGGTGACCGGGCACAGCCAATAAAACAGCTACGGCAATGATGGGTGTTCGTAAAACAGTTAAACCTAAAATTTAACTATTTTACGGCATCTGTCAGACGGGGTTGGTAATCAACAACGAAAAATGAGTGATGCCAGGTCGAAAGACCGAGCATCAC
>JAGBHX010000099.1 GCA_017935265.1 Clostridia bacterium
AATCTTTTTGAACTCAGCTCAGATGGTGCTCAGGATATGGGTTTTGAGCCTATAGGCGACAGTGCAATTATTGAAATGCTTGAAAAGACAATCGAGCTTGCAGGCTACGGAAAAGTGCTTGACGTAACGATTAAGCTTTCAGGCTTGGGCACGGTGAAAATCAAACGCACACCGAAAGAACAAATTCAAGTAAAACGAGTGGTAGGCACTTCTGCTTCACTTGAAACCACTCCAAAACAATAAACAGAAACAGAGGGCTGATATTTCAGCCCTCAAGCCATAAAAAGACACAGCGGGCGAGAGCCCGTTGAGAGGAAGTATAGTGTAGTAAGTTAACGACAACATCAAAGTTAAAGAGAGGAGGATAAAACAGTGAGAAATCAGATAAGAGAGAGCAAGGTTTATTCAGGTGACTACCTTGAGGTGGATATGTTCCCGGTGCGAAAGGTATCATCCCGAAAAAAAGCAAAGGCTAAGCCCTCCACCGAAGCTCAGAAGCGTCTTAATGCCAAAAACGCAAGAAAGCAGTTGACCTGGCTTGTTCAGGAAAACTTTGGTACAAATGATTTTATATGCACGCTGTCTTATCCTGCCGACTTTGATTATGCCAAAGCTGTCACCGGCAGAGAGTTTGATAACTTCCTCAGAGCTATGCGCCGTGAATATCAGAAAAAAGGGCTTGAATTCCGTTATGTTTATTCTGTCGAGCTTGGTGAAAAGAACAGACGGCCTCACTATCATCTCATTTGTTCGGGTGATTTGGGTAAAAAGATCATTGAGGATAAATGGAACAAGCGTTTCAAAAAAGCTAAAAAGAATTATGCAGATGTAAAGCCGATTAAATTCACAAGAACAGGCCTTGCGGGTATGGCTTTCTACATAACAAAGGACCCTCTTTTAACATACCGAAGCTACTGCTGCTCTAAAAATCTCAAACGGCCGCAGCCGAAGAAGCGTGACGGAAGAGTGAGCAATAAGCTGTTGGCAGAGCTGAGAAAAGACATTTACAATGCCGAAGCATTTGAAAAGCTTTATCCCGGTTATGAGTTTGTGGATGCAAACCCGTATTTTGACTTGTGGGATATTGATGCTTTCGGTGAAGCGACGGAGATTAAGTTTCCGTATCTGACGGTGCGGCTATTCAGAAAAGACAGCAAATATATTCTGCGTGATGAACAAAGGGCGTGATATTACGAAAACAAATTATCCGACACCCACCGAAGCTCAGGAACAGGAGGCTCTGTTCAGCTGGGCTGATATTGTTATGCACAAATACCCCGAGCTTGAGCTGTTATATCATATTCCCAATGAGGGCAAACGCTCAAAGAGTAACGGCGCCGCCCTCAGACGGCAGGGGCTCAAAAAGGGAGTGCCTGATTTGTGTCTGCCCGTTGCAAGGGGAGGCTTTCACGGGCTTTATATCGAAATGAAGAGAGTCGGTGAAAAGCCGACTGATAATCAAAAGCGCTGGTTATACCTGCTCAAACAGCAAGGCTATTGCACAACCGTGTGTGATGAAGGCTGGGAGCAGGCAATTAAGGTTATCGAGGACTATATGAAGTTGAGGCAAAAGCCTTGCCCTTATTGCGAAACAACCTTTTTTATTAAAATTATCCAATGTGCTAAACCTTTGCTTGCGCCGTTAACCCCTGAACAAGCGTTGAGAGATAAACTGCAAGACTTAACAGGCGAAGATTACAGACCTATACAAAACAACTTCTGTCCTATTTGTGGCAGAGATTTAAGGAGGATTTGAAATGACACCACAAGAAGCAAAAGCACGAATTATTGAAACTTACGAGCTTGGTATGGATTGCCGCTTGCTCACAAAAGAGGAAACCGAGCTTTATGAAACGTTGATTGAAGCTCTTGACAGACAGATTGAGGGAAACGGTTTTGCCTGTGACATCGGTGACACACTTTATTCAGTGGGCAGTGTTACTCAGGATATTGTAGAGCTGACGGTTGAAGGCATTCAGATTACGAAGAAAGACACATTCATTTTCTGCCACGGCGGAATTTATGTTTCCGTGTCACAGCAACTCAATAAATCCGTATTCCGCACCCGTGAAGAGGCGGAGGAGTATAGGGGGAGATTGAAAAATGAACATACCACCTGATGTAGAAGCTGATTTCGGTGATTGCTTATTCAGAGTGCCGGAAGAAGATGTACCGCAAGAACTGCTCCCAAAGCTTGAAAAATGCCTCCGTGCAGAGAACTCCTATTGTGATTTGGACGGAAATATAAAAAAATACAGGAAGAAAAGAAAGGGTGACGAAGAGTGATACACGCAGTAAAACAATTACCTGACTATTTCAATGATGTTGTTTCGGGTAAGAAAACATTTGAAGTCAGAAAAAACGACAGACCGTATGCTGTTGGCGACTTAATCGCCTTGAATGAGTATGATGCAGAAAAGCAACGTTACACAGGCAACAGCTGTCTTTGCTATATTGACTATATTCTGAACGACACCGAATATTGCAAAGAAGGTTATGTGGTTATGAGCATTAAACCCTGTTTAGTGCGTAGGTTCGGAGAACCAATGGATAGGTACGAACTTGAATGTAAAGGTGTGCCTTATGCGACAAGGAGTGATAGCAATGGCGAATGAATTAAAACATTGTCCGTTTTGTGGGGGTAAAACAAAGTTTTCGTATAATGCTTTGGTTCACTTATATTTTGTGGTTTGTCCAGATTGTGGAGCAATAGTCAGCTTTAATGGCAAAGAAACACAAAAAAGATTATGTGAAGCATATAACAGGAGGGTTGACAATGGCTGAATACATAGAGCGTGAAGCGTTGATTTCTCGTTTTAAAAAAGTTTGTGTAACAGATGATGTTTTTGGAATGGGAATGCAAACTGGAATTGAACACGCAATTAACTGTACGAAAGAGGCACCCACCGCAGATGTGGTTGAGGTCGTGAGGTGTAGAAATTGTAAGCATGGACAATATGCTTACCTTAATGGTCAGAAAATAGCTACAGGAGTAACTTGCGAATACGACCAAGACAGGATTAAGCCATTTAACCATTTTTGCGGTAATGGTGAAAAGGAAAGATAGGTGATTGATATGACCGAAGTTAATTTCCGATACAGTCTGAATATCTTATTCTCCGAGCTTGCGGATGCGCAGATAATCATTGAATCCAAAATCGAGCAGTGCAGAAGCTTCGCCGACCTTTTCGGCATACCCTTTGAACGCCTGCTCCAAAACGAATTTGACAAGCTGTGGGTTGAAAGGAGTGATAACCCTTGCAGAATAAATACAAATTACCCGACGATATTCGCAAAACCGTCATAGACCTTGTGAAAGGCTACGAACGGCGCAAAAAGAAGATTGCACAAAAGGAGCGTGAAATCTGCTCCACACCCGGCGGAAGATATGAAACAATCAAAACCGAGCTTGGGGAGGAGCGTGTGTTTTTGCCCTCAGGCAAGGGCGGAACATCTTCACCAATTGAGCAGCAGGCCGCACGCCTTGAGAAGCTGCACAACAGCTTTGACTATAAATGCGTAACAGCGATTGACTCAGCTCTTGAAGCCTTGCCTTTAAAAAACTACAATCCCGAGCTTGCAAAGAAAGTCCGCGACTGCATCCTTGTAAGCTGTGTTTACGGCAAGAAGTTCAAATTCAGGTATTCGGGGATAGTGGGTATCGAAGCGACCCGCTTTTATCAGCTCCGCTCATTGTTCCTTATCTCAGTCGCCAAAAAACTTGATTTTTTATAAAAGAGTGGTCTGTGGACCGAAAAACCCTGCTAAAATGTGTATAGTGGAAATTTTAAGAGATGCCGAAACAGCTTCGGTGTCTCTTTTTC
>JAGBHX010000100.1 GCA_017935265.1 Clostridia bacterium
CTTGCACTTATCACAGATTTTCTTTACTGAAGGCTTTACTTTCATTATGAAACCACCTTTCTTATTTTGCGCGCCATGTGATACGGCCCTTTGAAAGATCATATACTGATACTTCAACGGTCACCTTGTCACCGGGCAATATTCTAATATAATTGAGTCTTAATTTGCCTGAAATATGAGCAGTAATTATATGCCCATTCGGCAATTGTACCTTGAAGGTTGCGTTAGGAAGAGCTTCCGTAACAACGCCTTCAAATTCTACTACATTTTCTTTTCCCATATATTCCTCTCATAATTCTGCGGTAATATTTTATGTTTCAGCTCGGTTTGCGAGTAACGATGCGCAAAGCCGAAGTTATTTGCCAACCAAAAATCAGCCGCGTTGGTTGGTTTAAATTTTCAAAGGAAGGGTCTTCTGTCAACCGTTTTAATCAACTTTTGTTAAAAGAATTATTCCGTTGTCTGTTACAGCTATGCTATGCTCATAGTGTGCTGAGAGCTTTGAGTCCTGTGTTACCACAGTCCATCCGTCCTTCAAGGTTCTTACATACCGTTCCCCTGCGTTAATCATGGGCTCGATTGCAAGAGTCATACCGGGATAAATCCTTGTACCTCTGCCCTGTGTTCCAAAGTTTGGAACGTTTGGCTCCTCATGAAGCTCCTTGCCAACACCGTGACCCACAAATTCACGAACTACTGAAAAGCCGTTTGACTCTGCGTAGCTTTGAATTGCGAACCCTATATCGCCTAAGCGAGGTGTTTGCGCCTTTTCAATAGCTTCTATTCCCTTGAAAAAGCTTTCTCTTGTTACGTCTATTAGCTTTTGCGCCTCCTGTGAAATTTCTCCCACGGGAAATGTTGCTGCGCTGTCCCCTGTGAAGCCCTTATAGGTAGCTCCCACATCAATTTTAACAATGTCGCCGTTTTTAAGTATTCTTTTGTTTGAAGGAATACCGTGTATAACCTCTTCATTAATACTTATACAAGCACTGCCGGGGAAACCGCCGTACCCAAGAAATGTTGGCTTTGCGCCACATTTCTTGATGTACAAACGAATTTTATCGTCTAACTCTTTTGTTGTAATGCCTTCCCTGATTAATTCCTTTGCCATGAGCAATGTTTCACCGGTAATTCTACCTGCTATTTTCATTAGCTCAATTTGCTCAGGGGTTTTCAACTGAATCATATCTTATTTTGCTGTGTTCTCAATAGCAGCAAGAGTCAAAGCGGTTGTATCTTCAACCTTTTCTTGACCTTGTACTAACGCAAGAACACCCTTCTTGCCGTAGAAATCTTTAAGAGGCTCTGTTTGGTCGTGGTAAACAACAAGCCTGCTCTTCACAACCTCCGGAGCATCATCCTTACGAATGGAAAGCGCTTCTCCGCATTTGTCGCAGGTTTCGCCGTCCTTGGAAGGATTGTAAACAGTGTGATAAGACGCACCGCACTTTGCGCAGACGCGTCTGCCGGACATTCTCTCAACGATCTTTTCGTCGGGAACGAAGATGTTGACCACAAGATCGATCTCAATTCCCATTTCGTCGAGAGCCTCGGCCTGAGCCACGGTTCTCGGGAAGCCGTCGAGGATAAATCC
>JAGBHX010000101.1 GCA_017935265.1 Clostridia bacterium
CGGCTGGTCAGGCTCAGAAATTGACGGAAGTGTTCAGACCGTTACCGTTTATAAGGGCTCAACAGGTAACCGTAGCTATACCGCAAATTGGGCGGTTGAAGAGTACCAGATCACCTATGTTCTCAACGGTGGTACTGCAATCGGTAACCCCACAACCTACACAATCACTTCACCTGACATTAAACTCAACAATCCTACCAGAACAGGCTATGAGTTTACAGCTTGGTCGGGTACCGGTATCACAGGCGACGGTTTTGCTAAGGAAGTTATTATTCCCACAGGTTCATCAGGTAACAGAACCTACACTGCTAACTGGAAGCTTATTGAATACACAATTACTTATGTGCTCGATGGCGGTGCCGAAACTATCGCAAACCCCATAAAGTACAACTATCTCACAGCTCAGATTACACTTCACAACCCTGTAAGGGCAGGCTATGAGTTCGTTGGCTGGGTTGACGCTGACGATGAAACCGAGAAACCTCAGGTATTGGTTGTTATTCCCACCAATTCAACAGGTGACAGATATTTCACTGCAATATGGGCTATTGGTGAATACACAATTTCTTATGACCTCGACGGCGGTAATTGGCCTGAAGGTTATGAAGCTGTTAAGAATTACACCTATAACCGTACTTCAATTGAAGTTGAAAAGCCGATCAAGGAAGGCTACGTATTCGCGGGTTGGTCCGGTACAGGCATCAGCGGTACATCAATGGATCTCACAATTCATCAGTACTCAACCGGTAACAGAAGCTACAAGGCTCACTGGTCTGAGGGTGAAAACATCATTACCTATGACCTTGTCGGCGGTAGATTGTCAGGTGACGAAAACCCCACCAGCTACGTAACAGGCTCAGGTGACATTATCCTCAATAACCCCGTTAAGAGCGGTTATCGTTTTGCAGGTTGGACTGGAACAGGTCTCACTGAAGCTACCAAGGAAGTTGTTATTGACACCTCCAACGGCGGTGCATTAAGCTTCACTGCAACATGGACCCCCGTTAACTACAAAATCACCTACACTCTCGGCGGCGGTGCACTTCCTGCCGATGTAACAAACCCTGCAACCTACACAGTTGAGGACCAGGTTACTCTCTATAACCCTGTAAGAACAGGTTATACCTTCAAGGGTTGGACGGGAACAGACCTCGCCGGTGCTCAGCCCACAGTAATAATTGTTAAGGGTTCAACAGGTGCAAGAGCATATACTGCAGTCTGGGAAGAAGAGGTTTACAAAATTTCTTACGACTACGGCGCAGGCTCAGTTGCAATTTCTAACCCGTTTGAATACACCTTTACAACACCTACATTCGCCCTTAATAATCCTACACTCACAGGTTATGACTTCATCGGCTGGTCAGGCACAGGCATTGACGGTACAGCAATGACAGTTGTAATTGAAAAGGGTTCAACAGGTAACAGAAGCTACACAGCTAACTATAAAATCAACTTTTACACAATCAAGTACCTCGAGGTTGAGGGTGCAACATTTACAAATGCTCCCACAACCTACACAGCGTTGGATAGAGTTGTTATTCCCAATCCCACAAAGACTGGTTACATCTTCAAGGGCTGGTCAGGTACAGGTATCAACGGCATCAAGAAGGATGTTGTGATTGAAGCAGGTTCAGCAGGAAACAGAGTTTACACCGCAGAGTGGGAAGCAATCAATTACAGTATCACTTATGATCTCAACTCAGGCCGTGTATCAGGTATCAATCCTGCAACCTACACAGTTGAGTCCGCTGACTTTTCTGTTCTCAATCCCGGCCGCGCAGGCTATGACTTCGAAGGCTGGACATTGAGCATAGTTGATTTCATCTGGAGCAACGGAACAATCGACAAAAACGGTGGCATTGCAGACGCTGCAGGATACTACTCAATGATTGTTTCACTCAGAGGAAACACAACATACACGTTTGCAGACAATGTTAAGCTTGCTGTTTATAAAACAGACGGAACCTTTATCGGTTTCTCTGAATATGGCTCATACACAGCAACAGAGGATTGCGTATGCTCAGTTGTTGTAGACGCAATGACTGAGGATGAACTCAAGTCAGTTGCCATTGTTGCTGACGGTAACGTTGCCAACGTAACAATTCCTCGCGGAAATATGGGTAGTCTCAAGCTTGTAGCAAATTGGAAGTCTCAGGAGTTCACAATTACCTATTATCTCAACAGCGGTTCACTTGCTCAGGGCGTTACAAACCCCGAAGCATATAATGCTGACACCGCAGACTTCACACTCAACAATCCCACAAGAACAGGTTATATCTTCTCCGGCTGGACAGGAACAGGCCTCGACAAAGCGACAACAACCGTTACAGTTGCTAAGGGCTCAACAGGCAACCGTGTTTACACAGCTAACTGGAGAATTGAAAGATACGACCTCAGCATTGACCTTAACGGCGGTAGTTTTGGTACGGTAAAAGTCCCTGAGTCTTATACAATTGATACGCCTACATTCACATTGCCTATCCCGGTTAAATCAGGCTACACCTTCACAGGCTGGCTTGATGCAGATGGTACAACAGTTTGGAATACAGTTACAATTTCAAAGGGTTCAACAGGTGATGTAAAACTCACAGCACAGTGGGAAAAGAACACAGCAGAAGACGGTACTCACAGAATTTACTACTATGGTTTTAATAATCAGCTTATTGGTTATCAGGATGTAAAAGTTGGTATTGTTCCCACAGGTATCGAACCTCAGATTGTTATTGGTTATCAGTTCGCAGGTTGGACTGTTGCTCTTAACGATTCTTCAGTAGTTAACAGCACAGAAGATGTTCACATCTATTCAACTTACAAAGTTGGTCCCGACACTTATGATGTAACAGTTTGGATTAATGGTAATAAGACAACCACAAACTATTCACAGTACGCAACTGTTAAAGTAACTGCTGCAGCAACATCAAACGGTAATGCTTTCAGCCATTGGGCTGTTGCAGATGAAAATGGTAATGCTACCACTACAGTAGTCAGCTACTATCAGTCATTCAGCTTCAAGGCTCATGCCGATATCAGCATTGTTGCTGTATATGGCTCGACAGAGTCTGTTGATAAGGTTGCAACCCGTATCACCAAGGCTGAATATAACGAACAGCATAACTGGATTTCATTCTATGCAGAAAGAAGCGTTGCTTCAGAGTTCACAATTCTTCAGCACGGTATTATGTTTACAGATGATGTTAGCCTCACAACAGGTGACAGTAAATTCGTTTTGGGCACGAACAACTCAAGAATTTATGTATCAACAGCAAGCAGCACAAGCCGCTCAGGTGTTTACACTCTGTCAATCGGAGGATTGAAAGATAAGGATCTTCCTGATGGTGATAACACACCGTACGCCGGATGCAAGACTGTTTATGCTCGCTCTTATATCATCTATCGCGATGCTAACGGTAACACAAAAACTGTATACAGTGATGTGGTTTCCTACGATAATGTACCGAATAACATTAAAGGCTAAAAGGAGGACAATATGGAATACATTAAACCTGAAATTACTTTCAAAAAATTCTATACTGAATCCTTCCTTGCAGACGAAGATGTTCTGAGCGGAACTGCAGACAGCGAAGGCGACCTTGAGCACGACTTTACCGGCAACGGAAACGATTTCTGGGGCTTCGATGCCTCAAGCGGTACTGGTGCTTGGTTTAACCTTTAATTTCTGATTACAAACGGCAGCCTTGTCAATTCAGGGCTGCCGTATTGTGAAGAAAGGAGTATGTATGGAAGAGCAACAACGCACGGAATTGCGCAATATGGTCAGTATCTTCATCGGCCTTATGTTCGTAAAAGTGTATGAATTCTTTTTGAGCGACATCGGTCGCCCCACTCTTTCTTTCATTTCTTATGCGGCAGGTATTCTGCTCATATTACTTTTCAACCGCAAGCATTGCTGGTCACTCAGTGACTTTGGTATTCAGGGTGTAATTAACAATACATTTTGGGAGGTTATTCTGCCTGCCCTTATCTGGTTGGGCTCATTGGCAATTATCATCATTCCCGAGTATTTAATTTGCACATTTGGCGGTGAAGCTGAGTATCCGTATTTTGATTTGATTTGCTTCAACCAGCACGTAGATTTAATTCTCTCAAAGTCTGATAACACAATCCTCGTCACCTGGACGATTATGGGGGCGCTGATTTGTGCACTCAGGGCGCTGTTTCTCGAGGTTTTCTTCAGAGGCTTCGCTTTCGGCGTGCTGAGAAAAAAGACGGGCTTTTATGTCTGCAACGCAGTTCAGGCTTTGTTTTACACAATGTTTTTCTTTGTCGGCCCCGTAAGGTCACTGATGCTCAGTGAGGACAAAGGCAAGACCGTTGTCCTGTTCCTGCTTTTCTTTGCAGCACAGTTCCTTTTCGCTTTCCGTCAGGGATATTTGAGACTTGTTTGCGGAACAATCTGGCCCTGTGTTCTCACAACATTCCTGTTTAACTTCTTTACCTATAATGTAGTTATTGTAGGTCTGGGCGGAACAGAATTTGTAAATTATGCGGATTATATCCGTTGGATTCTCATTCAGGGTATCTGCCTTCTGGGAACACTTGCTTATTGTAAAAAAATGAAAAAGAAGTTCCCTCCACCCAAGCCTAACCCGGCCGAGCTGGAGGAAATGAAGGCTCTTGCAGAGCTTGAAGCTCAGCAGGAGGAAATATAAAAATAAGCGGTGAGCGTTTGCTCACCGCTTTCGTTATGCTTAGATTTCGGGGATAACAACTTCGATTTCCTTGCCAAGCTTTGAAGACTTAACAATGTGGTCGATAATTGCCTGGTTGTAAAGAATTTCCTTTGAAGGAACAGGGGCCTCGCCGCCCTCAGCAATAGCATCGAGGAAGGAACGAACCTTCTTGTAGAAAAGACCCTTGTCGTTCTTGGGAGGTTCAATTTCGGGGATAATTGTTTCAACTCTTTCGCCTGCGACGTCGTGATAGATTTTCATCGGGCCGCCTGTTGAGCCGTTCCAGCATTCTGTTGAGGGAATGCGAAGAGCGCCCTTTGTGCCGAAGATGATTGTGTCACCGGGGGTGTCGGGATGCATAGCCCACGCAATACGGAAATCGAGAATGATACCGCCCTCAAGGCGAACAAATGCTGCTGCAAAGTCTTCAACGTCAAATCTTGCGGCATCAGCGGGATTGTTATACATTGGATTAGGTCCGAAGAAAGCTGATGTGTAACCGCTTACTGTAAGGGGCTTGGGATAGCCGATAGCATTAAGCACCATATCAAGTGAGTAACAGCCGATGTCACCCATAGCGCCGATACCTGCAGTTTTCTGCTCAATGAATGTGCTGTTGGGAACACCGCGTCTGCGTCCGCCGCCTGTCTGGATGTAATAGATGTCGCCAAGCTCACCTGACTGAACAATCTTTTTAATCATCTTCATATTTTCGTCGCCGCGGGGCTGGAAGCCGATTGAAAGCAGTTTGCCGCTTGCTTTTTCAGCCCTCATAATTTCAACAGCTTCTTCTGTGGTAACGCACATAGGCTTTTCAAGAAGAACGTTAACACCCTTGTTGAGAGCATAAATTGTACATTCGGCGTGAGTCATATTGTAGGTGCAAACGCTGACAGCGTCAAGCTCTTCATTGTCGAGCATCTCCTTGTGGCTGGGGTAGAAATTGACGCCTGTAACGCCGTATTTTTCCATAAACTTTTCGGCCTTGCCGGGGATAAGGTCGGCAGCTGCAACGATTTCGCAATCCTCCATCTGAAGATAGCTTTCAATATGGGCCTCGGCAATCCAGCCTGTGCCGATGATACCGATTTTAAATTTTCTGTCGCTTACTTTTTTTTCTTCTTCAACTGTCTGTGTAAACTGATTAAGTACTGCGTCTGACATTTTATATTCCTCCTGTTAGTTGTTAATTGTTTTAATGTAATCAATGCTCATCTTGATGCTCTCAAGAGGAGTTTTGCCCATTGAGGGGCTGTCCTGCTCAACAACGACCCAGCCTGTGCCTGCTTTTTTGCAAGCTTCAAGAATGGCGGGCATATCCTGAACACCGTATCCAACGGGTCTGAAAGCAAAATCTTCGCCTTCGTCTTCATCAGCCTGTGCGCCGTCGTCAATGCCGATGAGAGCGTACATCTTTGCAGGCTTATCCTTGCCGCTCATAACAAAGTCCTTGAGGTGAACAACGGGAGCTCTGCCTGAATATTTAACAACGTATTCAGCAGGATTTTCACCGCCAACGTTTACCCAGCAGGTGTCAAGCTCAGTCTGGAGCTCGTCTGCCGAAAGGGTGGAATAAAGAAGGTCAAGGCCGTAAACACCGTCAACCTTTTTGAACTCAAAGTCGTGATTATGATAAAGCATTGTGATGCCGTATTTTTTTGCAATGCCTGCAAATTTGCGGATGCCCTCAACTGTTTCGTCAAAAAGCTCTGCACCGGGGCGGCGCTCTTCAACAGCGTAGGGGATAGCTATGTATTTAACGCCGATTGTTGCATAATCGCCGATAACCTTTTCGGGGTCGGCAATCAGCTCGTCATAGCTTACGTGTGCAGAAATAGGAACAAGACCGTTTTCTTCGCAAATGGCTTTAACCTTTTCGGGTGCGTGGTCGAAAAGACCTGCAAATTCAACGCCGTCGTAGCCCATCTCCTTAACTTTTTTGATTGTGCCTTCAAAGTCTTCAGCCATATTATCTCTTACTGAATATAACTGAACAGCAACAGGAAAACTCATTTAATCTACCTCCAATAGGGAAATTGGTATATAACCTTTATAATTTTAACACTTTAATAAGTTGAATTCAATACTTTTTTGTTAAATAATAACACTTTTTTGGTTGTGCATAAGAATTATTTATGATATAATCATAATATCTTATCTAAGGAGAAAACAAATGCAGGAAATCTCAGTTTTATCTTATAAAATCACCACACCCACCGAAAACCCTCTTGACTGGCAGATGCAGGCGCAGATCATGGCAGAAACCGTTCTTGATACTCTGCCCGACTGTGTGGGTATTCAGCAGGCAGGGGAGGGTCTGGCTGTTTTTGCTCAGGCTCATTTAAGTGAAATTTATTCCTATGTTGAGGGAAATGTCCACAACCCCATTTTTTACAATCATTTTGAGCTTACTCTTCTTGAAAGCGGAAGCTTCTGGTATTCCGAAACACCTGAAAAGCTTTCAAAATTTGAAACCGCAACCAACTATTCCTCCTGCTCCTGGGCGGCATTTGAGCGCAAGGAATGCGGAACACGGTTTATGATGCTTAATACTGCCTTTGACAAAAATCCACTCGTCAAGGCGCAGAGTATTCCCATGCTTATGAACGTTGCATCTAAATACTACGTACCCGTGGTGTGCACAGGTGAGTTCAATATGCTCAAGGGTGCTGTGAATTACCGCACGCTTACCGCAGGTGTGCTCAGGGATGTGAGCGTTGTTGCCGAAAAAACACAGCCAACACCTCAGGCCTTTGAAAAGCTTATTCCAGAAGCGGTGTATAATTATATTCCCGAATTCCCCAAATTCAATATGTGCGGCAACATTCTTTCAAACTACCTTGTTGAGCCGCTTGAATACAGCCATTGCTACCAGGGTATGCTCTACGGTGAGGAGCAGCCGAACGGAGTGCTTGCAAAACTAAATCTGCTCAGAAGATAAAAATAAAGCGAAGAGAATCTGCTGAAGCTACTTAATGATGTTTATGTAAAAATAGTGCAACCCGGTTTGTGGATTGCACTGTTTTTGTTTTATTTTCGATATTATGAATAATTTTTTTATAAATTCAACTCCATAAGCCCAACAGTAAACGGTAAATGCTCAAATTTGCGTGTCGAAATATGTGTGAAACCGAGCTTTAAATACCAATTTTTTAGCGTTGAGTTTTCTTCAATTATACCGATTGCTATTTTGTTACCGCCGTGGTTTTTAACCGTTGAAACAGCGTAATCAACCAGTGCTTTACCAATGCCCCAATGACGATATTCAGGCAATACTGCAAGGTTGCTTAATTCCCATTCTTCAGCACTGCACTTTGCAAGAGAAAAATAACCAACAGGTATATCACCTTGATAAAACAGAAACATCGGTCTGTCATTGTCAAACTGTTTTTGAAGCTTATTTATAGTCATATATGCCGTATGCGAAGGACAGTTATTTTCGGTCAAGCCAAACTCATCTGCAACCGTTATAAAACTGTTACGGATAATTTCAAGGCAAATATTCAGTTGTTCTCTATTTTTTACTTGGATTATCATAGAATCACCATTCAATATACTCATTAATAAATTTATCAAACTGCCATTCCGGGCCGTCATATAAGACCTGCAACAAAGCTTCTTGCAATTCTGACTTTGAAAGTTTGTTTATGTAATTTCGAAGCGTATCATCAAGTTCTTCTTCGTATTTTTCCTGTTCTTCATAATAAGCATCTAACTCCGCTTTGTTTTTTCTTGCTTCGTCAGTAAAAGCAGCGAAGAAAACAGCTACCATATGTTTACATATTTTTCTACCATTTGCAAAAGGACAGTCGCAGGTTGATGTTTTAGGCTTCTTTATGTTGAGATGCACGGAATACGGATTCGGTGCAGTTCCTTTAACCATACCTTCATATTCAAAATCATTAATTTGATTGCAAGATAAAACATTGTTTTCCAA
>JAGBHX010000102.1 GCA_017935265.1 Clostridia bacterium
AAAACTATTGAAACTATCGTCAAGAACAATTTCCCCGTAAAAAAATCATCGGATAAATTTGTTCTCAAGGTGTATGAAAATTCATCTGCTTATTTCTATGCGCAGGAAAACGATATTAACTTTGAAGTTATAAAATAAGAGGAAACTATGGAATACAGAATTGAAAAAGACTCAATGGGTGAAATGAAGGTCCCTGCCGACAAATATTGGGGCGCACAGACCCAGCGCAGTTTTGAAAATTTTAAAATCGGCAACGAAAAAATGCCTCTTGAAATTATCAGAGCCTTTGGCATTCTAAAAAAAGCCGCGGCGGCGGCAAACAATGCTCTGGGCAAGCTCAGTGATGAAAAGTGCAATGTGATTATGTCTGTTTGTGACGAGGTTGTTTCCGGCGCGCTCGACGGTCATTTTCCTCTCGTTGTGTGGCAGACAGGCAGCGGTACCCAGTCCAATATGAACACAAACGAGGTTATTGCCAACCGCGGAAATGAGCTTGCAGGCAAAAAGCTTCTTCATCCGAATGATGATATAAATATGTCGCAAAGCTCAAATGACACTTATCCCACAGCGATGCACATTGCCGCTGTTATGAGCATTGAAGACGAGCTTCTTCCCGTGCTTGATGATTTTATTTCAACTCTTGTTCGCCTTGAGGGTGAAAATGAAGATGTTGTCAAATCGGGCAGAACTCATTTGCAGGACGCAACTCCCATCAGGTTTTCCCAGGAAATCAGCGCGTGGAGAGTTATGATAGAAAAATCC
Source organism: Clostridia bacterium (assembly GCA_017935265.1). GTDB lineage: Bacteria > Bacillota > Clostridia > Oscillospirales > Acutalibacteraceae > CAG-488. The sequence continues at coordinate 763 of JAGBHX010000102.1, forward strand.
AAGGCGATGATTGAATCAACCCTCAACGGCCTTCGTGAGCTTGCTCTCGGCGGAACAGCCGTAGGAACGGGGCTCAATGCCCCCAAAGGCTTTGGTGAAGAGGTTGCAAGGGCTGTGAGCCGAATCACAGGCAAAGCCTTTGTTTCTCAGGAAAATAAATTCCACGCTCTCACCTCAAAGGACGCTCTTGTTTTTGCCCACGGAGCTCTCAAGGCTCTTGCGGCCGATATGATGAAAATTGCCAACGACGTGCGCTTACTCGCAAGCGGACCGAGATGCGGCCTCGGTGAAATCTTTATTCCCGAAAATGAGCCCGGCAGCTCAATTATGCCCGGCAAGGTCAATCCCACGCAGTGCGAGGCTGTTACAATGGTCTGCGTTCAGGTTATGGCAAATGACACCGCCGTTGGTCTGGCCGCTTCACAGGGCAATTTTCAGCTTAATGTGTTTATGCCCGTGTGCGCTTATAATTTCCTGCAGTCGGTGAAGCTCCTTGCCGACAGCATCCGTTCGTTTAACAAAAACTGCGCTGTGGGAATTACCGCCAACCGCGAAAAAATGCACGAAAATCTCCACAATTCCCTTATGCTGGTTACGGCTCTCAATCCCTACATCGGATATGACAACGCCGCCAAAACCGCCAAAAAAGCGCATAAAGAGAATATTTCGTTGAAGCAGGCGTGTGTTGAGCTGGGCTTTTTAACCGAGGAAGAATTTGACAGGGTGTTCCACCCGGAAGAGATGGTATGATGAAAATTATTGCTTGCGTTTTTGACCTTGACGGAACAATTCTTGACACTCTCCAAGACCTTGCAAATTCCGTCAATTATGCCTTAAATAAAAAAGGCTACCCTCAGCGTACCGTTGACGAGGTTCGTTCCTTTGTGGGCAACGGAATACCTAAGCTCATAGAAAGAGCCGTTCCCGAGGGAACAGCCGAAACTGAAATTGAAGAAACCCTTATGATTTTCAAAGAGCATTATGCCGTTCATCTCAACGATAACACCAAGCCGTATGACGGAATAATCTCTCTTCTTGAAAATCTAAAATCCAAAGGGATAAGCACCGCCGTTGTTACAAACAAGGCGCATTTCGCAGCCGCTGAGCTGACAAAGCAGTTTTACTCTTCGCTGATTGATGTCACCGTCGGGCAGAAAGACGGTGTACCCACCAAGCCCGACCCTACCGCCCTCAATGAAGCTTTGAAAACCCTCGGGGTGAAGAGTGAAAATGCCGTTTTTGTGGGGGATTCCGATGTGGATGTGTTCACCGCGCATAACGGAAATCTGAAATGTATCGGCGTAACCTGGGGCTTCAGAAGCCGTAAAAATCTTCTTTCGGCGGGTGCGGATTTCATCGCAGACTCGGCCGAAGAAATAATCAGAATATTGGATAATAATTTTGTAATCGGGCAATAATCATATTGTCCGATTTTCTTTTGCTCCTACATAACAAAAAAGGAGCGATTTTGTGCAGTTTACAAAGGTTGAAATATGCGGTGTTGACACGGGCAGACTAAAGGTGCTCAAGGAAAAAGAAAAAATGGAGCTTCTCAAAAAGGCAAAAGAAGGGGACACAAAAGCGCGTGAGGACCTGATTAACGGAAATCTCAGATTGGTGCTCAGCGTTATTCAGCGGTTTTTAAACAGGGGAGAAAACCCCGACGATTTGTTTCAGGTGGGCTGTATCGGCCTTATTAAAGCAATAGATAATTTTGATGTTTCTCACGATGTCAAGTTCTCCACCTACGCTGTGCCGATGATAATCGGTGAAATCAGGCGGCACTTGAGAGATAACAATTCCGTTCGTGTCAGCCGTTCAATGCGAGACACGGCGTACAGAGCCATTCAGGCAAAGGAGAAGCTGTCCAATGAGCTTCAGCGTGAGCCGACTGTTGAAGAAATAGCCGAAGAGCTTGAAATGAAAAAGGAGCAGGTGGTCATTGCTCTTGAAGCAATCGTTGAGCCCATTTCACTCTATGAGCCTGTTTATAACGACGGCGGCGACGCAATATATGTAATGGACCAGGTGGGGGATAACAACACCGCCGACAGCTGGATTGATGAAATACTTCTCAAGCAGGCAATCGAAAACCTGTCTGAGCGTGAAAAACGCATTTTAAATCTCCGCTTTATGCTGGGCAAAACCCAGACCGAGGTTGCGCAGGAGGTAGGTATTTCTCAGGCTCAGGTTTCACGCCTTGAAAAGGGTGTCCTCAAAAAGATAAAAAGTTAGGCGGTAGAAAAATCTACCGCCTTTAATGTTTACTGCCCGTAATATGCGTTTTTGCCGTGTTTACGGTAATAATGCTTGTCAAGGAGCTGCTGCTGAATGTCGTCGCACTTGCCCATTGCAATGTCGTGCCACGCCATAAATGCAACCTCTTCAAGCACAACCGCATTGTGAACCGATTCAACCGGGTCTTTGCCCCAGGTGAACGGTCCGTGGTTTGCCACAAGCACCGCAGGAACAGCGTTATAATCAATATCCTTGAATGTTTCCACAATCACGTTGCCTGTTTCTGCTTCATATGCTCCGAAAATTTCTTCTTCGGTCATTCTTCTTGTGCAGGGGATGTCACCGTAGAAATAGTCAGCGTGGGTCGTGCCCAATGCCTTAACGGGAATGTTGCCCTGAGCAAAAATTGTTGCCCACCTTGAATGAGTGTGCACAACACTGCCGATTTCGGGGAAATTGCGGTAAAGCACAAGGTGAGTCGGTGTGTCGCTCGAGGGCTTATATCTGCCCTCAACAACCTTGCCTGTTTCGAGGTCAACCACCACCATATCGTCGGCGGTCATTGTGTCATATTCAACACCGCTCGGCTTAATAACCACAAGACCCGATTCACGGTCAATTGCGCTCACATTACCCCACGTGAAAGTAACGAGGTTATATTTCGGGAGCATAAGGTTTGCTTTTAAAACCTCTTCTTTAAGCTTTTCTAACATACATAATTTAT
>JAGBHX010000103.1 GCA_017935265.1 Clostridia bacterium
ATCTTTCCGGTGCGATTCTCATGATGGGCATAGGTCTTATTATGGGCTTTCTCGGCGGTGTGGATTGGAAGCTGTATGCTTTCGGTGCGTTGGCGGCAATACTCGTAGTTGTAATTGTTGTGTCTAACCCCGATGAATTTCTCAAGGGCTATATGGCGGAACGTATTGATTCCTGGCTTGTTAAGGATTATACCGATACAGATGCAAGGTATCAGACAAACCAGTCATTGTTTGCTCTGGGCTCAGGCGGCTTTTTCGGCCTCGGTCTGGGTAATTCAAAGCAAAAGTTCGATTATCTTCCCGAGCCTCAGAATGACTTCATTTTTGCAATTGTAGGTGAAGAGCTGGGCTTCCTCGGCTGTGCATTTATCGTTGTTCTTTTTGCTCTTCTTGTCTGGAGAGGCTTTTCAATCGCTCTCAAGGCCCGTTCGGTTTTCGGCAGACTTATGACAATGGGTATCGTTGTTCAGGTGGGTCTGCAGACAATTCTCAATATTCTCGTTGTTACGGATATGATGCCCAACACAGGTATCAGCCTCCCGTTTTTCAGCTACGGCGGTTCATCACTCATAATGCTGCTTGCAGAAATGGGATTCGTTCTCTCTGTTTCAAGAAGCTCAAGAATAAGTAAAAAAGGTGTGTAAATATGCTCAACAATAAAAAAATCCTTTTCGCCGCAGGCGGCACAGGCGGACACATTAACCCGGCTCTTGCCGTTGCAGGCTATATCAGAGAAAATTATCCCGATGCACAAATTCTCTTCGCAGGAACTCCCAACAAAATGGAGGCAAAGCTTGTTCCTGCCGCAGGATTTGATTTTACAACAATCGAAATCAGCGGGTTTCAGCGTGACTTCAGCGTGCAGGGAATTAAAGATAATATTTCAACTGTTTTCAAGCTTATCAAGTCTCTTCCCAGGGCAAAGGCTATTATCAAAGAATTTCAGCCCGATGTCGTAATCGGCTTCGGCGGTTATGTAAGCGGACCTGTTGTAAGAGCCGCGGCAAAAATGGGTGTTCCCACCGCTGTTCACGAGCAGAACGCTTTCCCCGGCGTTACCAACAAGCTTCTTGCAAAGCAGGTTGACAAGGTTATGGTAACGACCAAAGCCGCAGAAGAATATTTTAATGCAAAAAATCCCGTAACGGTAACTGGACTTCCCGTAAGAGGGGAGATGCTCCGCGCTGACCGTGAAATCAGCCGTGCTGAGTTAGGCATTCGTGACGATATGCCCCTCATTCTTTCAATGGGCGGCAGTCTCGGTGCGCTGGCAATCAACAAGGCTGTCAAAGAGCTTATCCTCAGCCGTTATGAGTCAAAGAAATGCGCTTTTCTTCACGCAACAGGCTCAAACGGTGTTGCAATGCTCGAGGATCTTAATTCAAAAATAGATATGGATAAAAACCCCCACGTTATGCTCAGAGAGTATATCAATGATATGGACAGATGTATGGCCGCCGCTGACCTTGTAATCTGCCGTGCAGGTGCAAGCACACTCAGTGAGCTTCAGGTTATGGGCAAGGCTTCAATTCTTGTTCCTTACCCCTATGCCAGCGAAAATCATCAGTATTTCAACGCTAAAGACCTTGCAGACAACAATGCCGCCATCATCATTGAAGAAAAAGATTTAAGCGGTGAAAAGCTCATTTCCGTGGTTGACCTTCTTGTTTCAAATATGGACAAGGTTAAGGAGTTTGGCGATAACGCAAAGAAGATGGCAGTAACCGATGCTTCTGCAAGAATTACAAACTGCCTTCTTGAAATTGTAAAATAAGTAACCCTTTTAACCCCTCGGCATAGAATGTTACCAGATTATCTTGAAGCTGCGAGGGGTTAATATGAGTTGTCTTGTAATCAACGGAAAGAAAAAGCTCGGCGGTGAAATCTCTGTTCACGGTGCCAAAAACAGCGCGCTTCCTATTCTTGCGGCAAGCGTTGCCGTAGGCGATGAATGTCTGATTTCCAACTGTCCTCAGCTTTCCGATATAAGGGCAACGGTCAACATTCTTCGGGGTCTCGGTTGCCGTGTGGCAGTCAACGGCTCACAGATATGTGTAAATTCCGAAGATTTATCTTATAACGAAATTCCTGACACACTTATGAGGGAGCTTCGCTCATCTTTTATTTTTATGGGAGCGTTGCTCTCACGCACGGGCAGAGCTGTTATGTGTGCACCTGGCGGATGTGAAATCGGTGTGCGTCCCGTGGATATTCATTTGCTCTCTTTCAGGCAGATGGGTGTGCAAATCCGCGAAGAAGCAGGCAGAATAGTCTGTGAAGCTCCGGAAGGTTTGCAGGGCGCAGAAATCAATCTTTCCTTTCCTAGCGTAGGTGCAACGGAAAACATTATTCTTGCCGCAGTCAGGGCAAAGGGCACAACCTACATAAAAAATGCCGCCGCTGAGCCCGAAATAAAAGACCTTGCCAACTTCCTTAATTCCTGCGGAGCCGATATAAACGGAGCAGGGGGAAGCACGGTTGTAATTCACGGCAAACAGAAACTGCACGGCACGGATTACACCGTGATGTCCGATCGGATAGTTGCCGTCAGCTACCTTGCCGCCGCGGCAGTAACAGGCTCTGAGCTGATTGTTAAAAACGCCTTTCCCGAGCATATCGGAACGGTGGTTTCCACCTTCAGGCAATCAGGGTGTCACTTTGAATATGAAAAAAAACAGATTAAAATAACGTCTCCGTCACGGCTTAACAAAATGGGAACAATCAGAACAATGCCGTATCCCGGCTTTCCTACGGATTGTCAGGCTATTATAATGGCAATGGCTTGCGTTGCCCGGGGAACGACAATAATCAACGAAAACATTTTTGAAAGCCGTTTCCGCCACGTCGGTGAGCTCAACAGAATGGGTGCCGACATCACCGTAACGGGCAGGAGTGCCATTGTCAACGGTGTCAAAAATCTTTACGGCTCCTGCGTTAAGGCAACGGATTTGAGAGGCGGAATGTCACTTGTGCTTGCTGCTTTGTGCGCAGAGGGTGAAAGTGTAATAGAAAACACAGAATTTATCGACAGAGGCTATGAAAAAGCAGAGCGTGATCTGAGCCTCATCGGTGCAGATATAAGGAGGGAATAAAATGGCAGGACTCACACAGGAGGAATTGGCAAAAATGCTGCCGGAAAGGCGCAAAGCCTATGAAAAGCGTCGCAAAAAGGTTCAGCGCAACAGAATGATTTTTGCTTCGTCTGTGTCAATTCTCATAATGCTTTTAACGGTTATTGTTCTTTCTCTTACGGTGTTTTTTAAAATTGACACAATCACCGTTAACGGAACAAGCCGATATGAAACAGAGCAGATTATATCCGTTTCAGGTATACAGAAGGGCAAAAATCTTTTCCTTTCAAGTGTAAATAAGGCGCAGGAAAACATTTCATCACAGCTTACGTATCTTTCTGAGGTAACGGTTACAAGAAAGCTTCCGTCAACAATAGTAATTGATGTGGTAGGCTCAAATGCGGATTTCTGCTATCAGACGTCAGGCGGATATGCTCTTACGGATTCCAAGAGCAGGGTGCTCGAAATTGTAAATGCCGACGCTGTTCCCAAAACTGCGGCGGCTATGAGAACAAACGGCACTTTTGTTGCCGTTGTGGGCGAGAAAATTACCGTTGACGAAAACAAAGCTCAGGAGCAGCAGGAGGCCGACAAAAAAGAGCTGGAGCTTCTCGACAGTGTTCTTTCTGCAGTGAGAGAAAGCGGAATAAAAGACATCACCGAAATCAATATAACGACCCCCACAAGCATTTATGTTATGTATCAGAACAGATTCAAGCTCAACCTCGGAAATTCTCTTGAACTGCCATATAAGCTTAAATCTGCGGTGCAGATAATTGCACAGGAGGATGAAATCAGCACATCAACCTCGGGCGAAATCAATCTTGACAATCCGGGCAGTGCTTATGTTTCACCTGACGAGACGGAATAAGGATAATTTTGTCGAAATTTAGCTGTCAAAAATATAAAAAAAGTCAAAATAACTATTGAATTTAAATTTTTTATATGGTAAAATACTTAAGTATTTACCTTGAGAAAATATAAGATTATTAAAACGGAGGTTTACAAAATGGCATTCGGAATTGACAACGAATACGAGAGCGAAGTTCAAATAAAAGTAATAGGCGTCGGTGGCGGCGGCGGTAACGCTGTTAACACTATGATTGCTGCAGGTATGCAGGGCGCTGAGTTTATTGTAGTTAACACAGACAAGCAGGTTCTTGCCAACTCACAGGCAACTCACAAGATCCAGATTGGCGAAAAGTCAACAAAGGGTCAGGGTGCTGGCGGACGTCCCGAGGTTGGTGAAAAGGCTGCTGAAGAAAGCCGTGAAGAAATCACAGCTATCCTCAAGGGCACAGATATGGTGTTCGTAACCGCAGGTATGGGCGGCGGCACAGGCACGGGTGCAGCTCCCGTTATCGCAGGTCTTGCAAAAGAAATGGGCATTCTCACAGTCGGCGTTGTTACAAAGCCCTTCAAGTTTGAAGGTAAAAAGCGCAGCGTTCTTGCAGAGCAGGGTATTGCTAAGCTTGCTGAAAATGTGGACAGCCTTATCGTTATCCCCAATGACCGTCTTAAGCTCCTTTCAGACCGTTGCAAAACTCTCACAGAAGCTTTCATCGTTGCTGACGAAGTACTTTCTCAGGGCGTTAAGAGCATCTCTGACCTTATTAAAATTCCCGGCTTTGTTAACCTTGACTTTGCAGACGTTTGCAGCGTAATGCGCGATGCAGGCTATGCTCACATGGGCGTTGGCACAGCTAAGGGCAAGGATAAGAGCCTTCAGGCTGCAGACATTGCAACATCCAGCCCCCTTCTTGAAACATCAATTTCAGGTGCTAAGGGCGTTATCATCAGCATCACATCTTCACCTGACATCGGTCTTGAAGAGGTTGAAAACGCTGCTGAGTCAATCACAGAAAAGGCTCATCCCGATGCAAACATCACATGGGGTGTTTCATTCGATCCCAATATGGAAGACGAAATCACAATCGTTGTTGTTGCAACAGGCTTTGAAAAAGAGAATGCAACCGAGTCCTTCGGCAGCATCCCCACATTCCAGGGTCAGACAGCAACTGCAACTCCTATGCGCGCTCAGGCTCCCATTGAGCCTCCCGTTGTTGGCGGCGCCGCAGCTCCTAAGGCTCCCGCATCAAGCGGTGTAGCTGATGATGATTTCTATGTAATCCTCAACGACATCATCAAAAAGAAGCCCGAATAATATAGCGATACGCCCCGACTGCTTTCAGTCGGGGCTTTGTGTTTTAAGTGCAATGGAAAAGGTGATTTAATGAAAATTGATGTTGGAAATAAAACGATTACCTCCGTTGATTTTTCAAATAATGAAACAGCTTGGAAGATTGAAGATACCCCTTTTGTTTTAGATTATTTTAGAAAGGAAAACAAAATTATTCTAGGTGGGGATATCCTGACGAAAGATTTGATTCATAATTATGATAGCTGGTATTACAATTATGACCATGGCCAAAGTGAAAAATGTAATGTTGAGTTTGCATATGAAAAAGCGATTGAATATATTTCAAAGTATGTACAACTAAACGGAAAAGACTTTTATGTAATAATCGTAACAAAATAAGGTGAATCATATGAAAATCAAATATTTAGGCTCAGGTGCTTCTGAGGGCTTTCCTGCAATGTTTTGTACCTGTGATAATTGCCAAAGGGCAAAGCTTGCAGGGGGAAGAAACATCCGCACACGCTCACAAGCCTTGATAAATAACGATTTATTGATAGATTTCAATCAGGATACATACGCTCACGTGGTTTATGGCGGTCTTGATTTGTTGCCTGTTGAAAATATTTTCATCACTCATTATCACGAAGACCACCTTTGCGGTCACGAGTTTATAAATCTCCGTCCACCGTTTGCCGTTGAGGCAGAAAATATGGCGAAGCCGAATGTTTATGCTTCACAAGCGACCGTTGATTTTTTGCAAAAGGATTTGGATTATGCTCTTGTAACCGATGAGTTTATCACGGTCCGTGCTCTTACGCCCTTTGAAAAGGTGAGGGCAGGCAGCTACGAGGTAACACCTCTTACTGCTAATCACGACCCCAAAACCGAACCGCTGATTTATATTGTGTCCGACGGTGAAAAGAAGCTTCTCTACGCCCACGATACAGGCTGGTTCACTGAAGAAACCTGGAACTATCTGAAAGAAAACAAGCCTTATTTCAGCCTTGTTTCTCTTGATTGCACAAGTACGGGCGACAAAATTCCCAAACCAAACGGTCATATGAATCTAATGTCTTGCGACAATGCTCGAAATGAGCTTATAAAAATCGGTTGCGCTGACGAAAGCACACACTTTGTCCTCAACCACTTTTCCCATAATGGAGGCTATACATATGATGAGCTTCTACCTGTCGCCGCAGAAATGGATTTTATCGTTGCCTACGATGGCATCGAAATCGAAATATAATAAAAATCCCCATCAGCTTACAACTGATGGGGATAATCTTTTCTTAGAACAAGCCTGAAATCGTACCGTTTTCGTCAACATCAATTTTCTCTGCGGCGGGAACCTTGGGGAGTCCGGGCATTGTCATAATGTCACCTGTGAGGGCAACGATGAAGCCTGCTCCGGCTGAAACCTTGATGTTCTTAACCGTAACCGTAAAGCCCTCGGGTGCGCCCATTTTTGCGGGGTCGTCTGAGAAGCTGTACTGTGTTTTAGCCATACAAACAGGGAGCTTATCATAACCGAGGTCGGTAAGCTGCTGAATCTGCTTTTTAACCTTGGGCAGGAAGGCAACACCGTCACCGCCGTAAATTCTCTTGATGATGGTATCAATTTTTTCTTCAATGCTCAAATAAAGGTCGTAGCAGAAGGAGAAAGCATTTTCCTTTTCGCAAAGGCGGACAACCTCTTCAGCAAGCTCTACGCCGCCGTTGCCGCCCTCTGCCCATACGTTTGAAAGAACAACGTTAACACCCAATTCCTTGCATTTTTCAATGATAAGGTTAATTTCGGCGTCTGTGTCGGTGGGGAAGCGGTTAACAGCAACAACGCTGGGAAGCTTGTAAACGTTTTTAATGTTTGAAACGTGGCGGAGAAGGTTGGGAATGCCTTTTTCAAGTGCTTCAAGATTTTCTGCACCAAGCTCAGTTTTGGCAACACCGCCGTGCATTTTAAGAGCACGAACTGTTGCAACAATTACAACTGCTGAGGGATTAAGGCCTGCATAGCGGCACTTGATGTCAAGGAACTTTTCTGCACCGAGGTCTGCACCGAAGCCGGCTTCGGTAACGGCATAATCGCCAAGCTTCATTGCAAGCTTTGTTGCAGTAACAGAGTTACAGCCGTGAGCAATGTTGGCAAAAGGTCCGCCGTGAACGAGAGCAGGTGTGCCCTCAAGTGTCTGAACAAGGTTTGGCTTGATTGCATCTTTGAGAAGTGCTGTCATAGCGCCTGCGGCATTGAGCTGACCTGCGGTAACAGGCTCTTCATTGTATGTGTAGCCCACAATAATTCTTGAAAGTCTTTCTTTAAGGTCTGTGATTGAGTTTGAAAGGCAAAGCACAGCCATAATTTCAGAAGCAACCGTAATGTCATAACCGTCTTCACGGGGAACACCGTTGATTCTGCCGCCAAGGCCGTCTGTAACAAAACGGAGCTGACGGTCATTCATATCAACGCAACGCTTCCAGGTGATTCTTCTGGGGTCGATGTTTAATTTGTTGCCCTGATAAATATGGTTATCAAGCATTGCGGCAAGCAGGTTATTGGCCGCACCGATAGCGTGGAAGTCACCTGTGAAGTGGAGGTTGATATCTTCCATAGGAACAACCTGAGCGTAACCGCCGCCTGCGGCACCGCCCTTAACGCCGAAAACAGGGCCGAGTGACGGCTCACGAAGAGCAATTACAACGTTTTTGCCGATTTTCTTAAGTCCGTCGGCAAGTCCGATTGAGGTTGTTGTTTTGCCTTCGCCTGCAGGGGTGGGGGTGATTGCGGTAACAAGAATGAGCCTTCCGTCAGGCTTCTCATTTTCTTTGAGAATGGAAAGATCAACCTTTGCCTTATATTTGCCGTACTGTTCAAGGTATTTGTCGTCAATACCTGCAGTTTTTGCAATTTCTGTAATGGGTTGCATTTGCGCGCTCTGAGCAATTTCAATGTCTGTCATTTCAAAAACTCCTTTTTAGTTGGTGATAGTCGCCAACTTAACAAAATAGGGCAGATTTCCCCGAGAGAAATCTGCCCAGACGGTCGGCTGAAAGGGCGATTTGCCCGTATGCTCCCGTTTCGTGGTGTGCTCACCTTATCCGTCAGTCACGGGAACAATTAGATAATAACATTATTTTAAAATTAAATCAAGACTTTTTTGTTTATTTAATAAGTCTGAAGGTCTTAACCTCGTGGGGCTTCATTGTGAATGAGAACTTTTTACCTTCAACGGGGATTTCATTCTCGTCAACCTCCATAAGGTTACATTCAACAACACGGCTGTAATCAAGCTCAAATTCCATCTCAACGTCAGTTCTTCTGGTTTCAGCTTCGTACACTCTGACGATAATACCGTTGCCGTCCTGAGCCGCTTTAACTGCATCGAGAATAACGTTCTCTTTGCTGATTGAAGCAAAGGAATGGCCGATGTCGTCGCCGCCGTTGCCCTCAATATAGCTTGCTTTGAGGCGGATGTTTTCGTTGAAGCCGAGCTTAACCGTGTCAGCCTCTCTCCAGGCGCCTGCGTGAGGATAAAGTGAATAACGGAACGTGCTGATACCCTCGTCTGCAGTGCCGTCGGGGTTGTTGGGCGCTCTCATAAGGGTAATTTTCATCACATTGTCGTGAACGTTGTAGCCGTATTTGCAGTCGTTGAGAATACTTACGCCGTAGCCGCCCTCTGAAAGGTCAGCCCATTTGTGAGCGCAGAATTCAAACTTTGCCTGGTCATAGCAGGTGTTATAGTGGGTGGGGTATTCAGCAGCACCGTGAGCGATTTCACAGCTTGCATTTCTGCTTCTGATGTCAACGGGGAATGCGGCTTTGAGTACCTTTTCCTTTTCCCACCAGTCAACGGTTGTGTCAAAGTCAACAGTTTTCTTGCCTTTTTCAAGGATAATATCCTGAGTGATTGTGGATTTGTTGAACTTTCTCACAACGGTGACAACGCCGCGAAGCTCGCTTGCTTCTTTAACTTCAATGCTTTCGGCATTGAGAAGCTCCCACTGCTTCATCTGATAGTCAAATTCCATATTCCAGGCGCTTTCAATAATGGGCTTGTCCATTGAAATTGTCATAAGGTTGCCCTTACCTGTGAGAATCTGGCGGCCTGTTTCTTTGTCAATCACCTTATCAAGAAGTCCGTTCTCATCAATTTCAACTCTTAAAAATTCATTTTCAATGCAATTGACTGTTGCCTGAACCTTGCTGAATTCTGCCTTTTCTTGTGTGAGGGTATAAATTCCGTAGCCGAGAGCAGGAACGTCTTTTGCGATAAATTCAATTACGTAACCGCCGTCTGCTTCGTTAACCGAGCAGGGGAGAGCGTTACCGTTTCTGTCGCAAACTCCGCTTGCCTTAAAGGGAATTTCTGCCTTAACCATACCGTCAACAGGCCAGGTAAGCATATTCCAGACAATGACCGAATCCTTGGGGGCGTTGATTTTGCTTTCAAGGGTTGCCTTAGCCTTTGAAATAAGTGCGTTGCCCTCCTTGTGCATAAGGGCGTATTCCTCACGGCAAACCTCAAACACCTCGTGAATTGAAGTGCCGGGGAGAATGTCGTGGAACTGATTTATAAGAAGAAGCTTCCATACCTCTTCAATCTTTTCTTTGGGATATTCACCGCCTGCAAGCACTGTTAAAAGCTCAACTTCACGCATAAGATATTCGCCCTGACGGTTGTTCTTTTTAACAAAAGCCTGGCTGGTGAAGGTGCCGCGGTGGTTTTCATAATAAATTTCACCGTCCCATACGGGAAGCTTGTCTGCGTATTTGTCAATTTCCTTGAAAAATTCCGAAACGTGTGCATTGCGTGACTTTGGATAGCCGGGGAGCTTTTCAATTCTCTTGCCCTGTTCAAGCATCTGATAGGTGCATCCGCCGCCGCCGTCACCGTAGCCGAACATACCGAAGGAGGTGTCAACAATGTTGTTCTGTCGGTTGGAGCTTCTCGTTCTGCGAACATAATCGGGGTCATAGTCGCCCTGATAATGCACCTTTTGCATATATGCCAGAACCTCGTCGCCGCTGTGAGCCTTCCAACGGAAAACGCTCAGGGGGAACTCGTTTGTGTCATTATACTGAAGCTTTGATGTGAGGAAATATTTCATACCCGAACGCTTTATAATCTGAGGAAGTGCCCAGGTAAAGCCGAAGCAGTCGGGGAGCCAGTATGTGTCGGAATCAACACCGAATTCTGTTTTAAAGAACTCTCTGCCGTAAAGGAGCTGACGGATAAGCGCTTCACCGCTTGCAATGTTTGTGTCAGCCTCAACCCAGGCGTTGCCCACGATTTCCCACTGGCCGTTTTTAATCTTTTCTTTAACTCGCTCATAAATATCGGGATAGTGCTTTTTTATAAAGTCATAAAGCACAGCCTGACTCTGAGTGAATTTGAAGTCAGGGTAATTATCCATAAGAGCTAGGTTGTTTGCAAAGGTTCTTGCTGTTTTTCTTGTAATTTCACGAACTGTCCACAGCCAGGCAACGTCAAGATGGCTGTGACCGCCGACAAGAACTTCACCGGGGGTGGAGTATTCAATTTTATCAATCAATTCCCAGAGCTTCGCTATTGCGTTGGGAACGCTCTTTCTGAAGTTCTCACCGCCAAGGTCAAAATCAAGCTGATGAACCGATTCGTCAATGGCAATAAAAAGACGCGGCTTGATGTATTCGTCATCGCAATACTGATAAGCCTGATGAGCTGTGGTAATATCAAACCAATAGCTCTCTGTTGCTTCGTCAACGGCAACAAGCTCAGCCTTTACCATCTGATACTCCATAAACTCCTTGCCTTCATACACGTTAAATGCGCAGAAAGCGGCGGTGTCAACTGTTCCCTCAATCTGAATGTCAAGCCTTTCGCCCGCCTTGAGAGGCCCTTTGAAGAGAATTTCACTGCGGCCAACCCAACCTGAATTTGCTCGTGAGCTTACGGCACCTACTATTTCGCCGTTAATTCTCACAAGGCTTTCACCGCCGATGTCAATGTCGAGGTAAACCTTTTTACCTGCAAGATTTTCGGGAACGATGACAGTTGCTTCAAAATATCTTGTGTCGTGGTATGCTACCCTCCAGCGGTCACCGAGGTGCATAACGGACTTGGGTGCATCGTCAAGCACGATGTTGTTGGGGCTTTGGTGGAAGCCGGTATATGTAACCCATTCGTCAATAACAAGAGTGTCGGTGGTAACATAGGGCTTGATTTGCTTAATCTGGTTTTCCAGAACTCTCGGATTTAAGGTCGGCATAACAACACTCCTTTATCTGTAACATTCAACTAATTTCATATTGCCGTTAACGGTGAATTTATCCTTTGCCGCAACAGGCATAAAGAAATAGTCCCCTTTTTTGATTTCTTTTTTGTATCCCTCGGCAGTAATCGTACCGTTGCCCTCGGTCACAACGTAAATCGTTGCGCCCTTATCGAGATTGAATTCACCGCCGGAAAGAGTAACAGTTCTTACGTTGAAGCTGGTTGTCATTCTTTCATCTATAAGAGATTCATACTTGACACCGTCACACTCACTCACCGTAACAGGGGTGAGGGGAGCAGGAAAAGTCTTTTCCATATCAAAGCACTCCAAAGCGGTCTTTTTGTCAAGGCCTAAGTACATTTCATTGTCGGAAAGTCTGTAATCACCGCACCAACGCTCAGGCTGAATGGTAAAATCTGTCGGTTCCTGCACTTCAAGAAGAAGACAGCCGGCACCGATAGCGTGCACCATTTTTGCAGGAATATAAATCACGTCACCCGTTTTAACGGGGAAGGATTCAAGAAGCTCCTCCATAGCGGTTGTGCTTGTTTCGCTTTCCTCAATTGCTTTTTCAAATTGTTCAAGGGTAACGCCTTTTTTAAAGCCGTAAAAAATCTTTGCATCCGGGCGTGTTGCAAGAATGACCCAGCTTTCTTCCTTGCCGTAGTTTGAGTTGAAGTGAACTCTTGAAAATGCTTTGTCAGGGTGAGCCTGAACGGGGAGCCTGATTGCGCTGTCAAGAATTTTGGTAAGAATACCGATATCCACTCTGTCGCCGATGAGCTCCTGCTTATATTCGTTTAAGGCATCACTCAAATAAAGGTCCGTGCCCTTGATTTTGGAAATGCCTTCGTATTCGTCTGTACTGCCCTCGTTAAGAGCGTGTACGGCAGAAACTACCCATTCTTCGGGATAATTGCCGTCGGTTGAGTCGTCAGAAAAGAAGTCAGAAAACAGCTTGCCGCCTTTGTAAACTCTGAAAACTCTGTTTTTTTCAAAAAATATGGGTTCGTTATAAAACATTAATATTCTCCTCAGTATCTTATAAGCTGTCTTGCTTCTTCAAGGGTTTTGATTTTAGCTCCTGCCATTGACGTGAGCGCCGCGCCGTATGCCGCCTCTTCTTTATAAAAAGGAACCTGAACCTCACAGCCGAAGGTCTTTGAGGTGATTTTCCTCAAAGCGGCATTCTTTCTGATTCCGTTGCCCGAGCAGACAAGTGAAACACACTTTTTGCCCGAAGAAGAGTACATACCGTAAAGCTCATTCGTCATAGCGTAAAGGGTGGAAAGGAGCATATCCTCAGGGGTAAAATTATTTTCGGTAATCTCTGTGTATGAGCCTGTCACCGTGGGGTCAAGCCTTGTTCCGCAAAAACGGCTGTCAGCCTTCATAAATGTTTCTTTTTTTGTTTCAAGAATTTTATCAATCTGAGCATAGAGGCTGTCAGGCTTTTCTCCCGTGGCGATTTCAACGGCACGTGCCAAAAATCTTTCAACCATCGCAAAAGCTCTGCCGCCGCAAAGAGCACAGCCTGCGGCAAGATATTTTTCTCCGTCAAAGGGTCTTGCTTCAAGGCCGTCACCAACATCGGGAGAATCACAGATAACCGACACCTGTGAGCCTGTGCCAACGTTGATGAGTGCGGTGTCGTTATCCTTAACTGAGCCGATAAAGCTTGCCTGATTGTCGCCAACCGAAACGGTTACGGGAATACCCTTGTATTCACCAACCACCGCAAAATCCTTTGTAATCGGAGGGAGGTAAGGCAAATCCACGGTAAAACGGCTTTCTTTGATGTCAAAGCAGCCGAATGCCGCACCGTTTGTGATGTGCATTAGCGGTACGGTTTTTTTGCAAAGGTGCATTGTTGCAAAGTCACCTATGCTCATACAGTAAGCCGTGTCTTCAGGCACAAGACCGTTCACTCTGTTATAAAAATCCATCACAAGGCCGTAGCCTGCAAAGCCGCCGATTGCTTCGGCATAAGTCTTGCCATCTTTGTAAATCTCATTACCTCTTGCATCCTGCCAGATATAAAGAGGGGAAAGCGCATTGCCGTTTTTGTCAGTATACAATATTCCGTGCATCTGATTGGAAAATCCGATTGAAACCGTGCCTTCGTCCGTAAGCTCTTCCACAAGAGAGAATACTTTTTTAAGAATTTTCTCACTGTCCTGAATTCTTTCAAAGCTTTTGTCGGTTTCAATGAAAGAATCGTTGGGAAGTGTCACGGATTTTAAAATTTCACCGCTTTGGCAGTCTGCCGAAATTCCGCAGATGCTGGTTGTGCCTATGTCAATACCAATACTTTTCATATGTTCTCCATTAAGCCAATCTGGCTGAACCGGGGTCAAGGCGAGTAATAATATCCTGCTGAATTGCAGGGGAGAGGTCAAGGAAGTTAACGAATGTGCCGTGAATTCTCATAATATAAACACCGCTGGGGGCGTATTTCTGGGGGTTGGCAAGCACCTTTCTGAGAATTTCAGCAGTTGTAACGTTAACATAAAGGTAGAAGGGAGATACACCCTCTTTAAGAGGATTAAAGAAAAGGGGAGCTACAATCTTGTCTCTGAATTCAACACCCTTGCCCTCATAGCTGTCAGAGGTGAAATATTTGGGGTCAACACCAAGGTGTGAAGCGTAGCCGCCGTTCATTTTGTTGAAGGGAAGCTTCATGTTTGAAAGCATACGGAATCCGAGACCGTTTTCTGCACTGCCGTAAAGAGGGTCTACACCGTAGCCGAGCATATCTCTTGACTTTCTGCCGTCGGGAGTTGCACCAACCCAATAGCCGTAAAGAAGGTGTGTTGAAGGGCTTGAAAAGTCGGGGCGGAAGGAGTTGCCCAGATAGTTCTTTTCACCTGCAACAATGTCAGCTACCTTGGAAGCGATTTCACCTGCTTCAAGGTCAACCTTTACAATGTTGTTGCCGAATTTGTCTGCACCGAGAAGGAATTCTCTCAAATCCTCATAGCCCTCAAAGTTTTTCATAAGAGCGTCAACCAATTTGTCAGCATCCTCGGGGCGTTCAGCCAACAATTTGTCAATTGCGCTGAAGCTGTCGGCAATAACGGTTGTGCCGTGAATAAGACAGCCGCTGCCGTTGTATTTTGTGCCCTGACGGTTGATGTCGCGGGCATCAACACCGTTGTCCTTGCCGCCCATAAGGCAGGAAAGGAAGGGAACTCTCTGTGTTGAAAGGGCAACGGAAGCGCCGTTTGCGGCCTTTGCCATTTCGTCGCAGAAGAACTGAACGTTTTTGTAAAACTCTTCTCTGATATTTTTAAGGTCGGCCTTTTTCATATCAACAAGCTTTTCACCCGTAACCGTTGAAACACCGCCGGTGAGGGTCATTTCAAGAATTTTGGGCAAATTGAGCCAGCTGTTGGTGGTGTTGCCGTTATCCTTGCCCATAATCAGCGGTTCCTGACAGCCTGCAATTGAAATATCGCAAAGGTCGTTTTCGTCTGTGCCGTTTTCTTTAAGGGTTTCAAACAATGCGTCGTCATTGAAAAGTGAGGGTGTGAGCACACCGGGGGAGAAGAAAAATCTTCCCATTTCTTCATAAAGCTTCTGAGGTGTGTTTTTGTGAAGCTTAACAGAAAGAATAGGCTGGGGGAGATTCATATCGTAATATGCATCAAGAAGGGCATAGGTAGTGTCGTTTGTAAGGTCGTTGCCGTCGAGGTCACGTCCGCTTACGATAAGATTTTGTGAAATTGCCCAGCTTCTGTCGGCAACGTTATAAAATACAAGCAGGTGCTTGAGCAGTGCGGCGGCCTCGTCGCGGTCAAGTCCGTTTCTGTAAGGCTCAAAAATTCTGTCAGCGTTGCCAACCGAAAAAGCAAAGGGGTTGGGAGTCTGCTCAAGGCACATAACCTGCCACATAAGAATGAAGCTCTGAATTGCTTCATACATATTTTCGGCAGGATATTCGGGCACTTTTCTGAGTGTTTTAGCCATAAGCTCAAACTGCTTTTTGGTGTCGCCGTCAGCCTTGTCGGCCATATCCTGCGCCATATCGGAATATCTGTGAGCAAGGTCAATCACAGCTTCAAGGGCTATAATAAATGCCTTGTAGCCGTCGCCGTCCTTACCCTTCATTTCTTCAATCATCTGTCTCACGCCGTGGCGGAGTGCATAACGGAAATCGGCAATAAGATGGCCAGTAACCTGCTCAACAAAGAAGATAACTTCTTTTGTGTAGTCTTCACATTCAGCGTAAACCTTGCTGAGCTTTGTGGCATATTCGGTTTTTTCAAACTTTGCTCTTGCCGTTGCAATTCTTTCTGCGGTGAATTCCTCATTTGGCTCAATGTCACCGAAAACGGCGGCAGGGTCGCAGTAACCGCAAAATTCCTCAACCTTGAATGACGGGTTAATCAGCGCATAGCTTCTTGCAAAGGCATCATCCTGAGTGCCGGCAAAAATCTGATTTTCGTCAAGGTAAAGGGGAATATCCTTGATAATTTCCTTGAGGATTGTGGCTTTTTTGATTTCTTCGTCCATACCCTCATAATTATCATAGATTTCAAGCTCTTTTTCTTTTGCAATAAACCAACCGTCAAGGCGCATTTTTGCTCTTTCGTGGCGGAAAAGCTCTTTTGCCATTGATGTCAGCTTTTCGGGTGTAAAAATATTATATATCATAAATCAGCACTCCTTCAGGTCTTGATTAAATTAACTATGGGTTTTAATTTGTCTGTAAATTCTCTGAGAGTTTCCTCACTAACAAATCCGTCAACGATTTCGTATTCCTCAACCCATTTGCATTTGCCGTATTCGTGGTAGGGGAGGATTTCAACCTGTGTGTCGGACATATCCAAAGATGAAAACAGCCTCACAAAATCATCAGCGTTTGTGTTAACGTTGTTAATCAGCGGAATTCTTACGAGAAGCTGCCTTCGCTCTTTAGTCAGCAGCTCAAGGTTTCTGAGTGTAGTCTCGTTTGAATGGCCGACGTATTTTTTATGTATGTCGTTGTCGGGGCATTTTACGTCCATTATAAAAAAGTCAATGTATTCGCTCAGCTCGGAAAGCTTCGGGTGTGAGCCGTTTGTTTCAATTGCAGTATGAATGTCTGCTTCCTTGAGCCTTTTCAGCACTTCCTTGAGCTCCTCAAACTGCACCGTAGGCTCGCCCCCCGTAAAGGTGACGCCGCCGCCCTCAAAAAACATCATTCTGCTCCTTTTTGCTTCGTCAACAATTTCGTCAACGCTTTGCACCTTGCATTTGTCAGAGCAGGGGGGAATGCTTTCGGGGTTAGAGCACCATTTGCATTTAAAATTGCACCCTTGCAGGTGATAAACCAGCCTGTTTCCGGGTCCGTCCTGTGAATAATTAAAGCCTTTTTGCAGTATTTTCATAAAATTACCCACTTTAGAAATTTATACTTTATTATGCTATCACAAAGAAGCGTTGAATTCAATAACAAATTGTTAATTTTTCCGTTTTAGTAGTGACAAATTTTTAAAAGTATGTTAGAATACAGTCACAACAAAATATGAAAGGAAGATTTGCAATGAAAATGTTTAAAAGAGTAATTTCTCTTCTTCTTGTTTCCTGCCTTTTGTTCTGTGCAGTTCCCTCAGCTTTTGCCGCTGAATCTGCAGATTCTTCGGTAACTGAAGAAGAGGATATCCTCGACAATCCCATTTTCTCAGGCGCAATCGCAGACATAGTTGCTTCATTTATTCAGGCATTTACTGAAGTATTCCAGCGCTATGTTGAGATTATCAAAACTCTTCTTGCTTCTCTTGAACTTCCCGAAATCACTCTTCCCGAGCTTCCCGAAGTTCCCGGTGCAGGCGATGAAGACGTTCCCTCTGAAGAACAGCCCGCAGCATAAGCTACATAACACAAAAACCGACTCAGCCGAGTCGGCTTTTTGTTGTCTATTTTTTACTCTTAAATATAAAAAGCTTACTGAAAACATAGTTCATAATAACAACTATAACGCTGAGAATAATTTTTGTCACCATTGTTCCGCTGATTTCCAAAGACAGCAGGTTGTATATTTTGTTATCAGCGTGAAAAACAAACTGAGCAATAAAAAGTCCTGCTTCTTCAACTCCCAAAGAAAACAATCTTGCGCCGGTGAAGGAGATAAATTCCTTTGAAAGCGTTTTTGAGTCCATGCTCTTGCTGTGGAAAACGAAAAACTTATTAGTCACAAAAGCAAACAAAACTGCCGCTATCCACGCAATAACATTTGAAACGAGTGACAGGTCTGCACCGATTAGCTTTTCGCACAGTGCAAAAGAACCCAGATTCACAACCGTTGTCAGCACTCCGAAAAAGAGATAATCAAACATTTCACGGCTGACAATCTTTTTAAAAAGGGCATTCAGCTTTTCATTTTTAATAAGCTTGTCTATGATTTTGTCGGTAAAAGCAAAAATCTTATTCATCTTTAATCAAGTCCTTTATAATTTCTCCCGCCATAATCAGTCCTGCAACGCTTGGCACAAATGCCACACTGCCGGGGGTCTGCCTTTTTTGATGTGTTCCGCTTTCGTCGTCACATTCAAGGGGAGTAAGGGTAGGCTCTTTTGAATACACAACCTTCAGCTTTTTAATGCCTCGTTTTTTTAGCTCGCGTCTCATAACCCTTGCCAGGGGGCAGGTCTCGGTTTTATGAATATCCGTCACTTCAAATTTTGTGGGGTCAAGCTTGTTGCCGGCACCCATAGAAGAAATAATCGGCGTGCCTGCTTCGTTGCAACGCATAACAAGCTCAATTTTGCCTGTAACGGTATCTATTGCATCTGCCACATAATCATACTTTGAAAAATCAAATTCTTCCGCCGTTTCAGGGGTAAAAAACTTCTGATGCAGATTGATTTTACATTCTGCATTCAGGTCAAGAAATCTCTCCATTGCCGCAAGAACCTTAGGCTTTCCTACATTGGAAAGAGTGGCAACTGCCTGACGGTTGATGTTAGACACACTTACGGTATCGTCGTCAATCAAATCAATTTCACCAACACCGCTTCTCACAAGAGCCTCGGCAAGGTGACCGCCCACACCGCCCACGCCAAACACGGCAACGCGGCTGTTTTTGAGTTTTTCCATTCCCTCGTCACCCAATAGCAGTCGGGTGCGCTCAAATTGTTCATTCATCATAATAATCTAAAAATGTATGCTCCTCATTGTGAATTTTGTAGCCGGGGAGAGTGTCGATATTTGCCGCGTGAATACTGTTGAAAATGTTCTTTTCAATGTTTGGGTTGATTTTTTTAAGCTGAGCAATAAGCTCCTTGATTTCCTTTCTTTTAGAAAGGCTTTCGTGAGCGTTGTAATCGTCTTTTGTAAATTTGCAGGCGCACTGAATAAAGTGCAAATCGTTGTATCTTGCCCATGCGATGATGTCCTTTTCATTCACACCGTAAAGAGGGCGGATAAGCTCCATTCCCTCGAAGTTGGTGCTGTGAAGCTTCGGCATCATTCCCTGAATCTGCGCGCCGTAAAACATACCCATAACCGTTGTTTCAATCACATCGTTAAGGTGATGTCCAAGGGCGATTTTGTTGCAGCCAAGCTTCTGTGCCATTGAGTAAAGATGTCCTCTTCTCATCCTTGCACAAAGGTAGCAGGGGTTTTTCTCCACACCGTCAACCACGCCGAAAATGTCGGTTTCAAACACCTTTATGGGAATTTCAAGTGTTGCCGCATTTTCTTCAATGCGCTTGCGGTTTTCGGGGTTATATCCCGGATCCATAACGATATATTCAACCTCAAAGGGCACTTCACTGATTTGGTGTAACTGCTTGATAAGAAGCGCCATAATCATAGAATCCTTACCGCCTGAAATGCAAACGGCAATTTTGTCGTGGGGGAGTATAAGCTCGTATTTTTTAACCGCGCCTACAAAGGGATTCCATATTTCTTTTCTGTATTTTTTCAGCACACTGCGCTGTGCAACCTGAAATTTTGTCAGTTCTCTTTTCATAACACAATACCTCATCCTGAATTATACCACCAACAGTATGAAAATGCAATATCACATAGGTTCCCTTGTGTAAAGGGATTTTGTAGGGAACGACCTGCGTTGTCAAGTGCGAATTGTTTTGTTATATTTCCTCCTTCGGCTAATAAAATATTACCAAGGAGTGATTTTATGTTAGTAACCGACATCAACAAAAAACAGCTTGCCGTCAGTGTTGCCATACCTCTACTCGTGGGCGGTCTTGCAGCGGCAATCAATTTTTCGGGTTTTCGTGATTTTCAATCTCTCAACCAACCCGCCCTTACTCCGCCGCCATGGGTGTTCTCGGTGGTGTGGACAATTCTCTACGTCCTTATGGGAGTTTCTTTTTATCTTATCTTAAACAGTGACAAGAAGAACAAAACTCTTGCCTACTCTTTTTATTTTGCTCAGCTGTTTGTCAACTTTATGTGGAGCTTTGTTTTCTTTACTCTGGAGAACTATTCTCTTTCGGTTTTTCTCATTATAACCCTGCTTGTTCTCATCGCGGGAATGATAGTTTTTTTCTACCAAATTAACAAAAATGCGGCTTATTTACAGCTTCCGTATTTCCTCTGGGTGTGCTTTGCAACATATTTAAATTGGCAAATTTTTATTTTAAATCAATAATATACAAAAAACTGTATAATTATAAATAAATATACAGTAAAAATGAATAAATATACTTTTGGGCACTTGACATTTCCATAAAATGATGTATAATTACCTGCATAGTTTATTTGTGGAGGTATTTCTTTGTATAAGGTTTTTATCGACGGAAAGGCAGGAACAACAGGTTTAAGAATATATGACCGACTTTCCGTAAGAGAGGATATAGAGTTAATTACATTAAGTGAAGAGGAGCGCAAAAATCCCGATGCGAGAAAACGGGCAATCAATTCCTCGGATATAACATTTTTGTGTCTTCCCGATGATGCGGCAAGAGAATCGGTTTCATTTGTTGAAAACCCCGATGTCCGTATTCTGGATACTTCCACGGCTCACCGAACTGATGCTGATTGGAGCTACGGCTTCCCAGAGCTTTCTGCCGAACACCGTGAAAATGTTAAAAACGGCAAGCGCGTTGCCGTTCCGGGTTGCCACGCAAGCGGTTTTATTTCTTTGGTGTATCCGCTTGTCAAAGAGGGAATTATCGCTCCCGACTATCCTTTGAGCAGTTTTTCCGTAACAGGCTACAGCGGCGGCGGCAAAAAGATGATTGCCGATTATGAAAGCGCTGACAGACCCTGCGAGTTTGACGCACCCCGTCAGTATGCAACTGCTCAGGCTCACAAGCATCTCAAAGAAATGCAGGCAATCACAGGCATTTCAAAAGCTCCAGTGTTCAGTCCAGTTGTTGCTCCTTTTTACAGCGGTATGGAAGTAACTGTTCCGCTGTTCCCCGAGCTTTTTAAAAAGAAGTGCTCACCCCAGGAGCTTGCAGAGATTTTTGACGCATATTATAATTCTTCAAAAATGGTTAAGAGTGCAGGCTACATCGGTGAAAATGAATTTGTCAGTGCCTTGCAGTTAGGCGGAAAAGACTGTATGGAGGTTGCCGTCAGGGGCAACAGTGAGCGAATTATCCTCACATCGGTTTATGATAATCTGGGCAAGGGCGCATCAGGTGCGGCTTTGCAGTGTATGAATATTATGCTCGGTCTTGATGAAACCACAGGCCTTGAGTTCTGATTTGAAAGGAATTTATATAATGGAATTTGTTAAAGGCGGAGTTTGTGCCGCAAAGGGATTTAAAGCATCGGGTATCCATTGCGGAATCCGTAAGAATAAAACAAAAAAAGATTTGGCCTTGATTGTGTCAGACGTAAAAGCAAGTGCCGCCGCGGTTTATACATCAAACCTCGTGAAGGGCGCACCTATTTATGTTACCAAAGAAAATATTGCTGACGGCAAGGCGATGGCCGTTATCTGTAACTCAGGCAACGCCAACACCTGCAACTCCAACGGTGTTGAAATTGCCAAGGCTATGTGTGACCTTGTTGAAGAGAGCACGGGCGTAGCTTCAGGTGATGTTGTTGTCGCTTCCACAGGTGTTATCGGTCAGCCTCTTGATATTACTCCTATTAAAGACGGTATGCAGCAGCTCGTTTCTGCCCTTAATTATGAAGGCAGTCAGGATGCCGCAAATTCAATTATGACCACCGACACCGTTCTTAAAGAGGTTGCAGTTGAATTTGTTTTGTCAGGCAAAAAATGTACAATCGGAGGTATTGCAAAGGGTTCAGGTATGATTCACCCCAACCTTGCAACAATGCTTGTGTTTATTACCACCGATGCCGCTGTCAGCCCCGAAATGCTCAATAAGGCTCTCAAAGGCGATGTTGCCGACACATTTAATATGGTAAGTGTTGACGGCGACACCTCCACTAACGATATGGTGTGCGTGCTTGCCAACGGCTTGGCCGGCAATGATGAAATTACCGCAGACGGTGAAGATTTTGATGTTTTCTGCAAAGCTCTCGGTGAGGTTAATTCCTACCTTTGCCGTGAAATTGCCAAGGACGGTGAGGGCGCAACAAAGCTTCTTGAATGTAAGGTTTTCGGAGCTTACGATAAGGCAACTGCCAGAACAGTTGCAAAGAGTGTTGTCTGCTCAAGCCTTGTTAAGGCGGCAATGTTCGGAGCAGATGCCAACTGGGGCAGAATTCTCTGTGCAATCGGCTACAGCGGTGCGGAAGTTGATATTAACAAAATTGATGTTTCATTCAAGTCTGAGGCAGGGGAAATCCCTGTTTGTAAAGACGGTATGGGCATAGATTTCAGCGAAGAAATTGCAAAGGAAATTCTTCTCAAGGATGAAATTCAGGTAATCATTGAGCTCAACAGCGGTGATGATTTTGCCGTTGCCAGAGGCTGTGATTTGACTTATGACTACGTTAAAATAAACGGAGACTACAGAACATAAAGGTGACAGAAAAATGGAATTTTCAAATTCAGACAGGGCGCAGGTGCTTGTTCAGGCACTTCCGTACATCAAAAAATACACAGGCAAGGTCTGTGTTATCAAATACGGCGGCAACGCTATGATTAACGAAACCCTCAAGCAGGCTGTTATGCGTGATATGGTGCTTCTGAATCTCGTCGGTGTCAAGGTTGTGCTTGTTCACGGCGGAGGACCGGAGATTTCCTCAATGCTTACAAAAATCGGCAAGAAGAGTGAGTTTGTCAACGGACTTCGCGTAACAGACGAGGAAACCATTGATATTGTTCAGATGGTGCTCGCCGGCAAGGTCAACAAAGACCTGGTTGCTCTCATCAATCAGGCAGGGGGCAATGCTATCGGCCTTAGCGGTATTGACGGCAAAATGATTCAGGCAACCTGCAAGGACGAGGCTCTCGGCTATGTAGGTGAAATCAAATATATTGACCCTCAGCCTATTCACGATGTTCTTGACAGAGGCTATATCCCCGTTATTTCCACCGTTGGCTGTGATAATGACTGCAATACGTATAACGTAAATGCAGACACGGCGGCGGCCAAGATTGCGGCGGCACTCAATGCAGAAACTCTTATTTCAATGTCAGACATTCCCGGTCTTCTCCGTGATGTTAGTGACCCTGATTCTCTCATTCCTGCAGTTGATGTCAAAGAGATTCCCGCCCTTATTGAGGACGGAGTAATCAGCGGCGGTATGATTCCCAAGGTTGAATGCTGCACGGATGCCCTTAAAGACGGAGTCGGCAGAGTGTTCATCATTGACGGAAGAGTAGAGCATTCAATCATTATTGAAATGCTCACCGATGAAGGTATCGGTACAATGTTTACCAACAAAAAAGGTGTAAGAAATAAATATACGGTTTTGTCAGATTAAGGAGCTTTAAAATGGATATTTTCTCCTTGGATAAGGAATATATAGCAAATACATACGGCAGACTTGATGTTGCTTTCAAAAGCGGCAAGGGTTCTGTTCTCACTGATTTTGACGGCAAGGAATATATTGACCTCGGAAGCGGTATTGCCGTAACCTCATTCGGCATTGCTGATGATGTATGGGTTGATGCCGTCACTAAGCAGTTAAACTCAGTTCAGCACGTTTCAAATTATTATTATACCGAGCCTCAGGCAAGGCTTGCACAACTTCTTTGTGAAAAGACAGGTATGAAAAAAGTCTTTTTCGGCAATTCAGGAGCGGAGGCCAACGAATGTGCAATCAAGGTTGCCAGAAAATACGGCAACTCGGTTATGGGTCTTGAAAGTCCCGTAATTATTACCCTCAAAAACAGCTTCCACGGCAGAACGGTAACAACCCTTACCGCAACGGGTCAGGATGTTTTTCACAAGGATTTCGGTCCCTTTACTCCGGGCTTTGTTTATGCCGAGGCAAATAATAAGGATGAGCTTTCAAAGCTTGTAGAAGAAAATACCTGCTGTGCCGTTATGATGGAGCTTATTCAGGGCGAGGGCGGAGTTATGGCTCTTGATTCTGATTATGTAGAGTTCGTGCGCGAGCTTTGCGACGAAAACAATATGCTTCTTATCATTGATGAGGTTCAGACCGGTAACGGCAGAACAGGCGAGCTTTTTGCCTTTATGAATTACGGTGTTCAGCCCGATGTGTTCACCACAGCCAAGGGCTTAGGCGGCGGACTTCCCATCGGTGCCTGCGTAATCGGTGAAAAGGCGAAGGATGTGCTCAAAGCAGGCGACCACGGCTCAACCTTCGGAGGCAATCCCGTTTGTGCCGCAGGTGCAGTGAGCATTTTTGAAAGGCTTGACACTGAGCTTCTTGAAGGTGTAAAATCAAAGAGTGAGTATATTGTTTCTCAGCTTCAGGATGCCGACGGTGTTGAAGCAATCAGCGGAATGGGACTTATGCTGGGCATCAAAACCAAGAAGGATGCAAAAGCAATCCTCAAGGAATGTCTTGAAATGGGAGTGCTTGTGCTCACCGCTAAAGACAAGGTCCGTCTTGTTCCTGCGCTGAATATCCCTATGGACGAGCTTGAAAAGGCAATCACCGTTCTCAAAGAGGTTATTGCTCAATAAAGAGGTGTCGTTATGAAAAAAGAGCCCGATAAAATGCCGTCAATCACATTGCCATGGCTGATTATAGCCATTTCGTCAATGGTTATGTTTATGGCTTTTCTCATTTCAATGTTTTATGAGTTTCACACGGCTGTTTTCTTTGCTGTGTGGATGTGGATTATCGCGGTGTCACTTTTTATTGACGGTATTTCCAAGCGTAAGAAAAATAAGCTCAGCGGCAACATAACGCTGATTATGGGTGTTCTTGCCGTAATTGCAGGCGTTTTTGTTATCGCTTTGTAACACAGTTTGTCACAATTTCTGCGAGTCGTGTCGCTTCGACACGGCTCGTTTTTTGCTTTTGTGCACAATGTAGAAATGTGAAAGAAATTCACATTTTCATATAAAATCTGTTGACAACACTTGATTTCAGTGGTAACATATGTGTGAATTTAATTCACATAAATTTACAGGAGGACTAAAAATGAACAATTCAATCAAAGTTATGTTAGCAGAAAATAATACCGATTTTTCAAGAAAGTGTGCAAGAGTCCTTTCTTCCTACGGATATGAAGTGACCACCGTGGAAAAAGACGGCAATCAGGTTCTTTCAAAGCTGAAGGTAAGCGTACCCGATATTCTTATTATGGATGCATTTATGCTTCACATTGACGCTCTGGGTGTTATGAAGCAGCTTGAAAGTATGCACCTTAAATCAAAGCCGATGATTGTAATAATGTCCGGCGTTGATAATCCCAGGTTTGAAAAGGAAGTGCTGTCAAGCGGTGCTGATTATTATTTTCTCAAGCCCTTTGACATTGAAGTTATGGCTCAGCGTCTTATGCAGATGAGAGAATGGAGCGGCAATGATAATCAGAGTAAGTCAGGCTCAAACATGGAAATCGTTATTTCTGACATTATGCATCAGATTGGAGTGCCTGCCCATATAAAAGGATATCAGTATCTCCGCTATGCAATTATTCTTTCAATTGAAAGCCCTGAAATGATAAGCTCCGTCACAAAGGTGCTTTATCCCGCAATTGCAAAAAAGTTTGCCACAACAGCCTCAAGGGTGGAGCGTGCAATCCGTCACGCAATTGAGGTTGCGTGGGACAGGGGAGATGTTGATGTGCTCGCATCTTACTTCGGCTACACCATTCAATCCTCACGAGGAAAGCCCACAAACTCAGAATTTATCGCAATGATTGCCGATAAGCTGCGTCTTAATCTTAAAGCTTCCTGAAAAACTTTGAAAAAAGTTAAAAAAACCGAAAAAAACTGTTGCATTTTGTTAAATAGTGTGATAGAATAAGCGTTGCGTAATAGAGACTGAAAGAGGTGAAAATCATGAAGGAAGGACTTCATCCCAAGTATGATACAGTAAGCGTACGTTGTGCTTGCGGTAACGTAATCGAAACACGTTCAACAAAAGGCGATATGCGTGTAGACATTTGCTCAGCCTGCCACCCGTTCTTTACAGGTAAGCAGAAGCTCGTTGATACAGGCGGACGCGTAGACAGATTCAAGAAGCGTTATAATCTTGATAAATAATTATGAAGCGGTGCATTTTTGTGCGCCGCTGAATTTTTTAGGTGAGTTTTATGGAATATAAGACTATCGAAAAAGAATCCTGCGACGAATTTATTGAAAAAAAGTCGCGTTTTATTGGCTACATAAAGCCTGTTACAACAAAAGAAGAAGCGGTTGAATACATCAACTCAATCAAATCAAAGCATTGGGATGCTACCCATAACGTGTATGCCTATGTTCTGCGTGACGGTCAGACCCGCCGCTATTCCGATGACGGTGAGCCTCAGGGTACTGCGGGCATTCCCGTGCTTGATGTTCTTATTAAAGAAAACGTTGTTGACTGCGTTGTTGTTGCAACCCGATATTTCGGCGGCATCCTCTTAGGGGGAGGCGGCCTTGTGCGTGCTTATTCTCACACCGCCAAAATTGCCGTTGATGCAGGCGGCGTAATCACAATGCGCCTTTGTGCGATTATGGATGTCAGGTGTGATTACAATTTCTACGGCAGGCTCAATTCTCTTATTCCCGAATTCGGCGGAGTAATTGATGACACCGTTTTTGAAGAAGACGTTAAAATAAAATTCCGTATTCCTGTCGGTATTGCAGATGAATTCAATGCCAAGCTCATTGATTCAAGCTTAGGAAAATTCAAGGCCGAAAAAACAGGCGAAATTTTTTGTAAAATTTAAAAGGAATTTAACCTTTAACGGCGTATAAGATAGTAGAGGGCTTTGAAAGGAGTGGATTTATGGCTAAATCAATCAGAGAAATCACCTGCGAAGCGGAGCATAATATGCTCTCGGAGTTTGCCGCATTTGCAGACCAAAGTAAGGGCAGACTTCGTCCGGAGCCGGAATGTGACATCAGAACCTGCTTTCAGCGTGACAGGGACAGAATTATCCACTCAAACTCCTTCCGCCGTCTTAAACACAAAACTCAGGTTTTCCTTTCTCCCGAGGGGGATTATTACCGCACCCGACTGACGCATACCCTTGAGGTGGCGCAGATCGGCAGAACAATTGCGGTTGCCCTCAGGCTTAATGAAAATCTCACCGAGGCTATTGCTCTCGGTCACGATTTGGGTCACACTCCCTTCGGCCACGCCGGGGAGAGGGCGCTCAACAGCATTTGTCCCGACGGCTTCAGGCATTATGAACATAGCCTGCGTGTTGTGGACACAATTGAAAAAAACGGTCAGGGCCTCAACCTGACATACGAAGTGCGCAACGGAATTGAGCGTCATACCAACGGCGAGCAGGCAGCTACTCTTGAGGGCAGAATTGTCCGCCTTTCTGACCGTATTGCTTACATCAACCACGATATTGACGATGCCATTCACGGCAAAGTCATTACTGAGGAGGATATTCCTCTGGAGGTCAAAAAGGTTCTCGGCTTCAACAAGTCCGAACGAATAAATACTCTCGTCCGCTCCTGCATCGAAAACAGCAGTGATGATATTTGCCTCAATGATGAAATTCAGGAGGCCTTTGACGAAATACATACGTTTATGTTTAAAAATGTATACACAAATCCCGTGTGCAAAAGCGAAGAAACAAAGGCAATGGATATGATTTGCTGGCTTTACGATTATTTTTCCAAAAATCCTTTGGAATTGCCTCAGGAATATACCTTGCTTTGTCTCAAAGAAGGTCCTCAGCGAGCCGCTTGCGACTACATTGCCGGTATGACCGACAGATACGCCGTGCGCACCTTCAACCGTCTGCTTGTGCCCGGCTCGTGGAATTTATAGTTTTTTAAACCTATTATATATAAAGGAGGGGTTAATTTGGCTTTCAGTGATGAATTTTTAGAAGAGCTTCGTGACAGAAACGATATTGAAGGCGTAATTTCATCTTACGTCAATCTCAAGCGTCAGGGCAAGCTTCTCAAAGGCCTTTGCCCCTTCCACAATGAAAAAACTCCATCCTTCACCGTTTACCCCGACACCCGTTCCTTTTATTGCTTCGGTTGCGGAGCAGGGGGCGAGGTTATTACCTTTATAAGAAGAGTGGAAAATCTTGATTATGTTGAGGCAATCAAGCTTCTTGCCGACAGGGCAGGTATGCAGATGCCCGATGACGGCTATGATGATTCAAGGGCCAAACACCGCCAGCGTCTTTTGGCTGTTAACCGTGAGGCCGCAAGGTTTTTTCACGCAAGTCTGATGTCGCCCTCGGGTAAGGTAGCTCTTGATTATTTCTTAGGCCGCGGACTCTCAATGTCCACAATCAAGCATTTCGGCCTGGGCTATGCTCCCGACAGTTGGGATGCTCTCATAAAGCACCTCAAGGCAAAGGGCTTTTCTATGGCGGAAATGTTTGATGCCAACCTTGTCAAGCGCAGTGAGCGTGACGGCAAGTCAAGATATTACGACAACTTCCGTAACAGAGTTATGACCCCCATAATTGATTTGAGGGGCAACGTAATTGCCTTTGGCGGACGTGTTCTTGACGATTCAAAACCGAAATATATCAATACTTCGGATACTTTGATTTATAAAAAGACCGACAATGTCTTTGCCCTCAATTTTGCCAAAAACGGCAACCCATCTTCTCTTATTCTTGCCGAAGGGTATATGGATGTTATCGCTCTTCATCAGGCCGGATTTACCAATGCAGTTGCATCTCTGGGTACCGCCCTCACAAGGGAGCAGGCAAGTCTTATCAGCCGTTACACCGAAGAGGTAATTATCTCTTACGATGCCGACGAAGCAGGGCAGGAGGCCACGCAAAAGGCAATACGCATCTTTTCCGAAACGGGGCTCAAAGTCCGAGTTCTCAGGCTCGAAGGCGGCAAAGACCCTGATGAAATCATCAAAAAACACGGCAAAGAGCGTTTCAAAGCTCTCATTGACGGCGCTGCTAATGACATTGAATACGGTATTCTTAAAATAAGAAACAAGTTTGACGTTTCGTTCCCTGACGGTAAAATGGGCTTTCTCAACGAAGCTACCAACCTGCTGGCAGGGTGCAACGATATAGAGCTTGATATTTATGCAGGCCGTCTTTCTCAGGAGCTTTCGGTTGATAAGCTTGCAATTATCAGCGAAGCCAAGAAAAAGCGTGCACGCAAGCGTTCAAGTGAGCGTAAAAATGCTTTTGAAGAAATCAAGCGTTCAGCAATCACCCCCAAGGATGAAATCAACCCGCAGCGCAAGCAGTTTGTCCGCGCGGCAAGGGCAGAGGATATTCTTCTTTCATCCTTAATCAACAACCCCGACTTTTTCTCGGCACTGAAGGACAAGCTGTTGCCTGAAGCCTTTTTAACAGATTTCAACAGGCGCGTTTATTCCTGCCTGTATTCAAGGCTTGACAAGGGGCTGAGTATTGAGCTTTCGGTTTTTGCAGGGGAGTTCACCCCCGAAGAGAACGGAAGAATTGCCAAATTTGTGGCAATGAAAAAAGAAATCAGTAACACTCTCAACGAGTGTTTTGATTGCATAAAAGTTCTTGAAGAAGAAAAACAAAAGCATAATTCCGTTGACCCCGCAAATGCGAGCGATGACGAATTTATGAGCTTTTTCAGGAAAAAATCTAATTAGGAAGTAAAAGTAAAGGAGATTTACTATGGAAACTGTCGATAAAAAAACGTCGATAAAAGCCCTGATTGAAAAAGGTAAGGCAAACAACGGTAAGCTTACCACTCAGGACATCGACACAGCCATTCTTGAAATGGACTTTGACATCGAGGAGCTTGACAAGCTCTATGAAACCATTGAAAATCAGAACATTGAAATTATTGACGATTTCAATCCCGATTCTCTAGAAAACCTTGATTTCAACGTTGATTTGCCCAAATCTGCAGAGCTTGACAACGTTGGCGTTGATGACAAAAACCAGGGCGCAGATGACCCTGTTAAGGTCTATCTCAAGGAAATCGGCCGTGTGCCTCTTCTTTCTCCCGAGGAAGAAATTGAGCTTGCCATGCGCATAGCTGACGATGATGAATACGCAAAGAAAAGACTTGCCGAAGCTAACCTTCGCCTTGTTGTCAGCATTGCAAAACGTTATGTGGGCAGAGGTATGCAGTTCCTTGATTTGATTCAGGAGGGTAACCTCGGTCTTATCAAAGCTGTTGATAAGTTTGACCACACCAAGGGCTTCAAGTTTTCAACCTATGCCACCTGGTGGATTCGTCAGGCAATTACAAGAGCTATTGCCGATCAGGCAAGAACAATCCGTATTCCCGTTCATATGGTTGAAACAATCAATAAGGTTAAAAAGACCAACAGCCAGCTTCTTCACGAAAACGGCAGAGACCCCACCGCAGAAGAAATTGCCAACAAGCTTGGTATGACCGTTGGCAAGGTAAGAGAAATTCTCCGCGTTGCTCAGGAGCCTGTTTCACTTGAAACTCCCATCGGTGAGGAGGAAGACAGCCATCTTGGTGACTTTATTCCCGATGACGATGCTCCCGCACCTGCAGACGCCGCATCAATCCTTCTTCTCAAGGAGCAGCTTGACGAGGTCCTTCAGACTCTCACTCCCAGAGAAGCCAAGGTTCTTTCAATGCGCTTCGGCCTTGAAGGCGGACATCCCCACACTCTTGAAGAGGTAGGTAAATACTTCGACGTTACAAGAGAGCGTATCCGTCAGATTGAAGCCAAGGCTCTTCGCAAGCTCCGTCACCCCAGCAGAAGCAAAAAGCTCAAGGATTTCCTTGACTGATTAAACCCAATAGCCTCCTTCGCGGAGGCTTAATTCTTAACAGGAGGAATTCCTATGAACAAAGAAACAGCAAAGCAAAAAGCAAAAGAGCTTGTAGCTCAGATGACAGTTGAAGAAAAAATTTCTCAGCTTCTTTATACATCAGCCCCTATCGAAAGATTGGGCATCAAAGCCTACAACTGGTGGAACGAGGGCTCACACGGTGTTGCCCGTTCGGGAACTGCCACAGTTTTTCCTCACGCTATTGCTATGGCCGCCACCTTCAACCCCGAGCTTGTCAATGAGGTTGCAGATGTAATTTCAACCGAGGGCAGAGCTAAGTATAATCAGCACGTTAAGTATAACGACTTTGACATTTTTAAGGGCATCACCTTCTGGGCGCCTAATATCAACATTGTCCGTGACCCACGCTGGGGCAGAGGGCAGGAAACCTTCGGTGAAGACCCCTATCTTACCGCAACTCTCGGTGAGCAGTTTATCAAAGGTATTCAGGGCGAGGGCGAGTTTTATAAGGCAACTGCCTGCTCAAAGCACTATGCCGTTCACTCAGGTCCTGAAAAAGACCGTCACGGCTTTGATGCTGTTGCTTCAATGCACGATATGTATGAAACATATCTTCCTGCGTTTGAAAAAACAGTTAAAGCAGGTGTTGCAGGCGTAATGGGTGCATATAACCGCACCAACGGTGAGCCCTGCTGTGCTCATTCATATCTTTTGGGTCAGGTTTTGCGCAAGGATTGGAGCTTTGACGGCTACGTAGTTTCTGACTGCGGTGCACTCAATGACATTTATGAATTCCATAAATGTGCTTCAACAAAGGCAGAGGCTGCCGCAATTTCACTCAAAAACTCTTGTGACCTCAACTGCGGTCAGATTTATGAGCATCTTGTTGATGCTTATGAGCAGGATCTGGTTACTGAAGAAGAAATCACAACAGCCGCAGAAAGGCTTTATACAATCCGCTTCCTTCTCGGTGAATTTGAAGAAAACAGACCTTTCAGCGACATCGGATACGATAAGCTTGACTGTAAGGAGCACAGAGCGTTAAACCTTAAAACTGCTCAGGAAAGTGTTGTTCTTCTCAAAAATGACAGTTTCCTTCCCCTTGATAAAAACACCGATAAGAAAATTGCAGTTGTAGGCCCCAATTCAATGTCTGTTTCAGCCCTTGAAGGCAACTACAACGCTTATGCTTCCGAATACGTAACTGTTGCCGACGGTATGAGAAGAGTGTTCAATAACGCCCATATCACCGTTGAAAAGGGTGCACATTATTGCCACGAGCTCACCAACGACTGGAGCGGCTTCGGCAATATGATAAGTGACGGTGCTGCCGCCGCTTCTCAGGCAGACATCACAGTTCTTGCTCTCGGACTTGACTGTTCAATTGAGGGCGAAGACACAGGCTACGACAATGATTACACTGATTACGGCGATAAAAAGCACGTTTCACTTCCCGCAACTCAGCAGAAATTGGCAGACGCAGTTTGCGACGCTTGCGAAAACGTTATTGTTGTGCTTATGTGCGGCAGTTCCATTGATGTTGGTGAAAAGGTCAGAAACCACGCAAAGGCTATCATCCACGCCTGGTATCCCGGCTCATTGGGCGGTCTCAGTGTTGCAAAGCTTCTTGCAGGTGAATTTTCACCAAGCGGTAAATTGCCCGTTACAATTTATGACGGCAAGCACAATCTTCCTGATTTCAAGGATTATGATATGCGCGGCAGAACCTATCGTTATATCGACGGAGATGCCCTTTATCCCTTCGGCTTTGGTCTTTCATACACAAGCTTTGATTACAGCGATGCAAAGCTCACCGAAGAAAGCAATGAAGCTCTCAAAATCAGCGTAGATGTTGAAAACACAGGCGCAATGGACGGCATTGACAAGGTTCAGGTTTATGCAAAGTATTCAGATTCAAGAACATACACACCTCATTTCCAACTTTGCAGCGTGAAGCCTGTTGAACTCACAAAAGGCGAAAAGAAAACTGTTGAGCTTTGTATTGACCGCTATTGGATTAAGGCTGTTACCGAAGAAGGCAAGCGTGTTGACCCCGACGGTGAAATCACCCTTTATATCGGCAACCACCAGCCCGACAGCGTAAGTAACACCCTCACAGGCACACAGTGCCTCACAATTAAATTGCAGTAATTTTAAATCCCTGATGTGAAAACATCAGGGATTTTTTCGACTCACTTGGGTCATCAAAATGGCTTCCGCCAACTTGTAGGGGTCGATGCCCACATCGACCCAAATCACCACGCAATTTAAATGTAGGGTGTGTCGATTTCCGATGCACCACAAACACCACGCCAACGGAATGTCGCAAGCGCCATTCCCTACAAAAGCTTCCGTCAGCACCGGCCCTCCTTACCTCAAGGAGGGGGGACCACGAAGTGGTGGGAGGATATAAAAAGGTCTAAAAATTATATTTCTGCAAAAAAATCCCCCAATCATTTTCTGTGAAAATGCCAGCCCCCTTTAGGGCAAGGGGGCCAAAGGTTACTGTTAGCCGTGTAGTGTACGGCGATTTTCGATGTACCTGTCAGGCTCCCCATATTGTAATAGGGGGAGCTGTCACGAAGTGACTGAGGGGGTTAAGTTGAGGTAAGTCTTTCGGGCGGGCAACGGAGACCCGCCCTTACTGTTGACAAAGCCCGGCATAGTGGTATAATATTGTTGAGATTTGCAATGCAAAGGGGGATATTTATGGGAAACAATATAATCAGAATTGTAGCAACTATGTTTGTTGGCATGATTATTAAAACGCTGATTGATTTCATCAGACAAAAAGACGGAAAAGATTATGTCAAGTGTCAGCCGTTGCGTGTACCTAAACTAAGCTTTTATGTGGGGTTTGCTGTCAGTTGTATAATTCCGTTTATGCTTTTTATTTGTGCAAAAGATGGTGTTAAGCTGACGGATGAGCAAGCAGTTACTCTTATATTGCCATTTTTATTATTGGCCGGTTTAGGTTCTTTTTATTTGTGTTCAGTGTATTTTAATTTCAGAGTAGAGTATGACGATGAAAAATTCATTAAGACAAGCTGTTTCAGAAGAAAGAGTACCGTTTATTATCACGAAATTACTAAGATTGCATATAGCAACTCCACTTTTTATGTTTACACAGGCACAAAACGTCACAGAG
This sequence comes from Clostridia bacterium, assembly GCA_017935265.1. Taxonomy (GTDB): domain Bacteria; phylum Bacillota; class Clostridia; order Oscillospirales; family Acutalibacteraceae; genus CAG-488. Next base: position 33,771 of record JAGBHX010000103.1, read on the forward strand.
TAACACCTGCATGTATAGGCTTTCAGGATTTCCTTGCAAAGCTGCAGAGCAAAACAGGCTTGCGGGTAGAAACAATATAACAGTAAGGGAGGGTCTGCGCCCTCCCATTTTCTTTTTGCTGTTTTGCGGGTTGCCGAAGTCGTCAACCCTTACGAAATACTTCTGTTAACCGTCGTAAGGTGCGACGACCATGGCGCACCGCGAAAAGCCTTATTCTTAAGGAGAAGCCCACAACTTTATCTTCTTCACAAAAAATCGGCTCCCTGTATCAGGGAGCCGAAAAATTTTATTTAAAATACTTAACTGCTGAGCGGAACATACCGATTTCGTAGTTGCCGGGAACGTTCTTATAAAGACCGCTGCCGATTCTTTCGGAGTGACCCATTTTACCGAATACTCTGCCGTCAGGTGAGAGGATACCCTCAATAGCGCAGGCTGAGTTGTTGGGGTTAAAGTGAATGTCACTTGTGGGAACACCGTTGAGGTCAACATACTGAGTAGCAATCTGACCGTTTTCGGCAAGCTTTTTGATAAGTTCATCACTTGCAAGGAAGCGACCTTCACCGTGAGAAATCGGAACTGAGAATACGTCGCCAACATTTGTTTCCATAAGCCAGGGTGACTTGTTGGAAGCAATTCTTGTGCGGACAATTCTGGACTGATGTCTGCCGATTGTATTAAAGGTCAATGTGGGGCAGCTTTCATCGGTGTCGATGATTTCACCGTACGGTACAAGACCAAGCTTAATGAGAGCCTGGAAGCCGTTACAGATACCGCACATAAGACCGTCACGGTTTTTAAGAAGCTCGTGAACCTCGTTTTTGATTTCGGGGTTGCGGAAGAATGCAGTAATAAACTTACCTGAGCCGTCGGGCTCGTCACCGCCTGAGAAACCGCCGGGGATAAATACAATCTGTGAATCCTTGAGCTTGGTTGCAAATGCTTCAACGCTGTCGGCAATGCCCTTGGAGGTAAGGTTGTTAATTACAAAAATCTCGGGCTCTGCACCTGCGTCTGCCATAGCCTTTGCTGAGTCAAATTCGCAGTTTGTGCCGGGGAATACGGGAATCAATACCTTAGGCTTTGCAACCTTGATTGCGGGAGCAATGCGGTTTTCAGCAGTATATGAGAAGGTGGGAACTTCCTTTTCACCCTGCTGAATGTTGCAGGAGAAAATGGGTTCAAGCTTGTTTTCATAAATGCTGCAAAGGTCAGCGAGAGCAACTTTTTCACTTCCGAGAGCAATGCTCATATCTGCTGTGGTTTCACCAAGGAGCTCACCGTATTCAGCCTCACCGTTGAATTCAAGAATGAATGCACCGTAGTTGTAGCCGAAAATGTCTTCCATTGAAACGCTGTCAGCAAACTTGAAGCCGATGTCGTTACCCATTGCCATTTTAAGCACTGCTTCTGCAACACCGCCGTAGGTGGGGGTGTATGCTGCGGCAATTTTGCCTTCTCTCATAAGAGCGTTGACATTTGCAAAAATTTCTTTTACGCTGTCAACCACGGGAAGTCCGTTTTCATAAGCGGGCTTAACAAGTGTAACCTTGTGACCTGCGGCTTTGAATTCGGGAGTAATAACATCATCTGTAACGCCTGTTGTAACAGCAAATGAAACAAGGGTGGGGGGAACGTCAATATCTTCAAATGAGCCGCTCATTGAGTCCTTACCGCCGATTGAAGCAATTTCATATTCCATCTGAGCCTTGAATGCACCGAGAAGTGCGGCAAGGGGCTTGCCCCAACGTTTGCCGTCCTTAAGAGGCTTTTCAAAATACTCCTGGAATGTGAGGTAAACGTCCTCAAACTTTGCACCTGCGGCAATAAGCTTTGCAACTGATTCAACAACTGCAAGGTATGCGCCGTGGTATGGGCTCTTTTCTGTGATGAAGGGGTTGTAGCCCCAAGCCATAAATGAGCAGGCGTCTGTGTGCTTTTTCTCAACAGAAATTTTGTTAACCATTGCCTGGTTGGGTGTGAGCTGGTTTTTGCCGCCGAAGGGCATCATAACCGTGCCTGCACCGATTGTTGAGTCAAAACGCTCAGAAAGACCTCTCTTTGAGCAAACGTTAAGGTCGCCTGCGAGTGCCTTATAGCCGTCTGTAAAGCTTGCAGGAACTTCCTTTTTATAATCCTCGGGGTTAGCGGGGGTAATATCAATGTGCTTTTCAGCACCGTTTGAGTTAAGGAATTCACGTGAAATGTCAACAATTGTGTTGCCGTTCCAATGCATCTTGAGTCTGGGCTCAGCCTTAACAACTGCAACAACAGTTGCTTCAAGATTTTCACTTTCAGCAAGCTCTTTGAAGCGTTCAACGTTTTCAGCTTCAACAACAACAGCCATTCTCTCCTGAGATTCGCTGATTGCAAGCTCTGTGCCGTCAAGACCGTCATACTTTTTGGGAACTGCGTTAAGGTCAATCTCAAGACCGTCTGCAAGCTCACCTATAGCAACAGAAACACCGCCTGCGCCGAAGTCGTTACAACGCTTGATGAGAAGTGAAGCCTCTTTGTTTCTGAAAAGGCGCTGAAGCTTTCTTTCTTCGGGAGCGTTACCCTTCTGAACCTCTGCACCGCAGGATTCAAGAGACTCAAGTGTGTGTGATTTTGATGAGCCTGTTGCACCGCCGCAACCGTCGCGGCCTGTGCGACCGCCGAGAAGAATAACGATATCGCCTTCTTCGGGGCGTTCACGGCGAACATTTTCACTGGGAGCGGCGGCAATAACTGCGCCGATTTCCATTCTCTTAGCTGTGTAGCCGGGGTGATAGAGCTCGTCCACCTGACCTGTTGCAAGACCGATCTGGTTACCGTATGAGCTGTAGCCTGCGGCAGCAGTTGTAACAATCTTTCTCTGGGGAAGCTTGCCGGGGATTGTTTCGCTAACGGGCTTTAACGGGTCAGCCGCGCCTGTAACACGCATGGCGGCATAAACGTATGAACGGCCTGAAAGGGGGTCGCGGATGGCACCGCCGATGCAGGTTGCCGCACCGCCGAAGGGCTCAATTTCTGTGGGGTGGTTGTGGGTTTCGTTTTTGAAAAGAAGAAGCCATTCTTCTTTTTCTCCCTCAACGTCAATATAAATTTTAACTGTGCAGGCATTGATTTCTTCACTTTCATCAAGGTGAGGAATCTTGCCGTTTTTGTTGAGAAATTTTGTTGCGATTGTTGCAATGTCCATAAGATTCATAGGCTTTGTTCTGCCGAGAATGTTTCTTGTTGCAACATATTCGTCAAATGCGGCCTGAAGAGTGGGGTCTTCAAACTTTGCGCTGTCAATTGTTGTGAGGAATGTTGTGTGACGGCAATGGTCTGACCAGTATGTGTCAATCATTCTGATTTCTGTGATTGTGGGGTCACGGTCTTCAGAAATAAAGTACTGCTGGCAGAATTTGATGTCGTCAAGGTCCATAGCAAGACCGTAGCTCTTAACAAAATCCTTGAGACCGTCTTCATCAAGGGCGTTGAAGCCGTCAAGAGTCTGAACGGTTGTGGGAATTTCATAATCTACTGCAAGAGTTTCAACTCTGTCAAGTGAAGCTTCGCGGCTTTCAACAGGGTTGATAACATATTTTTTAAGTGCGTCAATTCCTCCATCAGAAACGTTGCCGTAAACCATATAGATTTTAGCGGTTCTTACGAGGGGACGGTCGCCCTTTGAAATAATCTGAATGCACTGTGATGCTGAGTCCGCACGCTGGTCAAACTGACCGGGGAGAAATTCAACGGCAAACACCTTGCAACCGTCTTTGTCTCCGATATGGTCATACAAATCATCAAGCTGAGGCTCAGAGAAAACAGTTTTTTTGCACTGCTCAAAAAGCTCTGCATCAATGTTTTCAACATCATATCTGTTGAGAATTCTGATTTTTTCAATGCCGTCAATCATAAGAAGATTTTTAGCATCATTGGTCATATTATCGGCCTCGATTGTAAGACCGTTTTTCTTTTCAACGTAAACTCTGTAAACCATTTTAAAACCTCCTTAGTTTGTGGCTTTAAGTGCTCTCTGGCCAATGTCTTTTCTGTAAAAAGCATTGTCAAAGTGAACACCTTCAACTGCCTTATATGACTTGGCAATTGCTTCTTCAAGGCTGTCTGCAGTTGCGGTAACACCCAACACACGTCCGCCTGAGGTTACAACCTTGCCGTCCTTGAGTGCGGCACCTGCAACGTAGATGCAAGCGTCAACACCGTCATCAACTGTGATTTCAAAGCCCTTGTCATACTTGGTGGGGTAGCCCTCAGAAGCCATAACAACACAGCAAGCGTGCTTTGAGCTGAACTTAACCAGATCCTCGGTAAGCTCGCCGTTTTCAACTGCCTTCATAATTGTGAAAAGGTCGCTTTCAAGCAAGGGGAGAACAACCTGAGTTTCGGGGTCGCCGAAGCGGCAGTTATATTCAATAACCTTAGGTCCGTTTTTGGTGAGCATAAGTCCGAAATAAAGGCAACCCTTGAAGCTTCTGCCCTCAGCGTTCATAGCGTTGATTGTGGGCAGGAAGATTTTATCCATACATTCCTTTGCAACGTCGGGAGTGTAGTAGGGGTTGGGAGCAACTGTGCCCATACCGCCGGTGTTGAGACCCATATCGTTGTCAAGAGCACGCTTATGGTCCATTGAAGAAATCATAGGAACAACTGTTTTTCCGTCTGTGAAGGAAAGCACGCTGATTTCGGGGCCTTCGAGGAATTCTTCAATAACAACGTTGCTTCCGCTTTCACCGAAGATTTTATCTTCCATCATAGAGTGAATGGCATCAACAGCCTCTTCGCGTGTCATTGCAATGATAACACCCTTACCCAGGGCAAGACCGTCAGCTTTTATAACTGTGGGAATGGGGCAGGTCTGAGCATATTTAAGAGCAGATTCCATATCGCTGAAAACTTCATATTCAGCGGTAGGAATACCGTATTTTTTCATAAGATTTTTTGAAAAAACCTTACTGCCTTCGATAATAGCGGCATCCTTTGAAGGGCCGAAGCAGGGAACACCGATTTCACGCAAAGCGTCTGCCATACCAAGCACAAGCGGGTCGTCGGGAGTAACAACACAAAAATCAATGTTGTTGCTCTTTGCAAAATCAACTGCACCCTTGATGTCTGTTGCACCAACTGCCACACATTCAGCGTCCTGTGCAATTCCGCCGTTGCCGGGGAGAGCATAGATTTTTTCAATCTCTTTGTTTTCTTTAAGCTTTTTTATGATGGCGTGTTCACGTCCTCCGCCACCGATAACCATAATTTTCATTTCGTTACCTCATCAATGGTGGAAAAGACGCATACCTGTAAACGCCATAACCATACCTTTTTTGTTGCAGGTGTCAATAACAACGTCATCTCTGATTGAGCCGCCGGGCTGTGCAACGTAAGAAACACCGCTTCTGGAAGCTCTTTCAATGTTATCGTCAAAGGGGAAGAAAGCATCACTGCCAACGCTTACACCGCTTATTGTTGAAAGGTAAGCCTTCTGCTCTTCTCTTGTGAAGGGCTCGGGTTTAACTGAGAAATAATTCTGCCATACGCCCTCTGCCAATATGTCTTCATCATCGTCTGAGATGTAAATGTCAATAACATTGTCTCTGTCGGGACGTTTGATTGTGGGAAGGAAGGGGAGTCCCAGCACCTTTTCGCTCTGGCGGAGATGCCAGATGTCAGCCTTGTTGCCTGCAAGACGTGTGCAGTGAATTCTTGACTGCTGACCTGCGCCAACGCCGATAGCCTGACCGTCAACTGCATAGCAAACTGAGTTTGACTGGGTGTATTTGAGAGTAATCAATGCAATGATAAGGTCTCTTTTTGCACTTTCGGGGAATTCCTTGTTTTCAGTAACAATGTTTGCAAGAAGCTCGTTGTCAATTCTGAAATTGTTTCTGCCCTGCTGGAAGGTGATACCGAAAACGTCCTTTGTTTCAATTTCTGCAGGAACGTAATCGGGGTCGATTTTAACTATATTGTAGTTGCCCTTTTTCTTAGCCTTGAGAATTTCAAGAGCTTCGGGCTCATAGCCGGGGGCAATAACGCCGTCAGAAACCTCTCTTTTAATAAGAAGAGCTGTTGTAACGTCGCAAACGTCAGAGAGTGCAATCCAGTCACCGAAGGAAGAAAGTCTGTCAGTACCTCTTGCTCTTGCATATGCACAGGCGAGGGGAGAATCGTCAAGACCCTCAACATCGTCTACAAAGCAGGCCTTTTTGAGGCTGTCGGGGAGCACTGTGCCGATAGCGGCTGAAGTGGGGCTGACGTGCTTGAAGGATGCTGCTGCGGGCTGACCGAGAACATCTTTGATTTCTTTAACGAGCTGCCATGAATTGAAAGCGTCAAGGAAGTTGATGTAACCGGGTCTGCCGCTTAAAATTTCGATGGGAAGGTCGCTGTCGTCTTTCATAAAAATCTTTGACGGCTTCTGATTGGGGTTACAGCCGTATTTAAGTTCAAAATCTTTCATTTTACGAGCTCCTTACGCATTTTTGTTAATCATTCTGTTTGTAACTTCACCTGTTTCAAGGTTTGTGTATCTTACATACAGAGAAATTTTATTCTGCTCATTGAGGTTTTCCCAGATTTCGTTGGTGAAAGCATCAATGTCATCGTTCATCTGAACTCTTTCAGGCTCGCCTGAGAAGGTGGGGATGGGGTTGCCGTCGTGGTCATAGGTGTGAATGAAATGACCGAGACCTGCAATAGGTGAGTATTCAAAGCTGAAGCGGTTGCAGGCTGAGCCTTCGGCATCTGCGCTCTTGAGGATGCTCATTCTGTATGAGAAGTCACCCTCGTCAAAAGCGAGAATACCGCTGATTCTGGGTGTGAAGTTGGGAGCATCGGGCTCAAAGCCTCTTGTTCTGAGTGCTCTTACAAAGCCCTTGCCGTTTTTGAGAAAGTCGCAGATTGTGTTGGTCTGGTCGCCGTTTGTAACAACCAATTTGTCGCCAACCTTTTTAATGGGGGAGTAAATAATCAATGAGGGGTCTTCAACCTTTGATTCGTCAAAAGGATAAATAATAACCTCGTCACCTTTTTCAACAAAAACTCTGTTTCTTGAGTTTTCACTTCTGCCCATAATGAAATAAGCTACTGCGGCATTTTTACCGTCAGGTGTTTTGCCGATTACGATACCTCTGCCGGGGTAGGTGTTTGAGCTGAGAGTATCTTTAAGATTTGCAATGTCATAAGTTGCCATTTGAATTTCTCCTTATTTATCCTGTGAAATTTGTTTGCTTACCAACTGAACCGCCTTGGGAAGAATAATCCATTCGGCTTGTTCCATAACTCTTTTTTGTAAAATCTCGGGTGTGTCACCCTCAAGAATATCGACTGCCTTCTGGAGAATGATTTTTCCACCGTCGGGAATTTCGTTAACAAAGTGAACCGTTGCGCCCGTAACCTTAACGCCGTATTCAAGTGCGGCCTCGTGAACCTTGAGGCCGTAATAGCCTTTGCCGCAGAAGGAGGGGATAAGCGCCGGGTGAACATTGATAATTCTTTCAGGGTAGCACTTTGTAAAATCCTCTGACAAAATGCTCAGGAAACCTGCAAGAACAATAATGTCAATATTGTATTCTGTGAGCTTCTCTTTAAGAGCTTTTTCAAAAGCCTCCTGAGAGCCGGTGATTTTCTTAGTGATTGTGCACGAGTCAATTCCTGCATTTTCCGCTCTTGTGATAGCGTAAGCATCAGAAACGTTTGAAACCACAAGGACGATTTCACCGTCTGTGATAATTCCGCTTTTCTGCGCATCTATGAGAGCCTGCAGGTTGGTGCCGCCGCCCGAAACGAGAACGGCAATTCTTGCTTTGTGAGTCATAGCAGTCCTCCGTCAGCAGATAACGATTTTTCTTTCTGCATCTTCGATGATTTCGCCGATGATGTAAGCGTCCTCGCCTGAAGCCTGAAGAGAAGCAAGAGCTTTGTCAGCATCTTCCTTAGCAACAACAATGCTCATACCAACGCCCATGTTGTAGGTGTTGAACATATCTCTTTCGGGAACGTTGCCTGTTTTTGCAATAAGGTCAAAAATAGGAAGAATTCTGATGCTTGCTCTGTCAACCTTTGCGCAGAAGCCGTCGGGAATACTTCTGGGAATGTTTTCATAGAAGCCGCCGCCTGTGATGTGAGAAATTGACTTAACAGTAACCTCTTCCATCTGCTTGAGAACGGGCTTAACATAAATCTTGGTGGGGGTGAGAAGTGTTTCACCGATGCTCTTGCCGCCAAGTTCTTCAACGGGAGTTTTGAGGTCAGCGTTTTCAACGTCAAAAACCTTTCTTACAAGTGAGAAGCCGTTTGAGTGAACGCCTGAGGAGGGGAGAGCAATAATAACATCGCCTGCTTTGATTGTTTTGTTGTTAACAACCTTATCCTTGTCAACAACGCCTACGCTGAAGCCTGCAAGGTCATATTCGTCAACGGGATAGAAGCCGGGCATTTCAGCAGTTTCACCGCCGATGAGAGCAGCACCTGACTGAACGCAACCCTCTGCAACGCCTGCAACTATCTGTGCAATCTTTTCAGGATAGTTTTTGCCGCAAGCGATATAGTCAAGGAAGAAAAGGGGCTTAGCGCCGCAGCAGATAATATCGTTAACGCACATTGCCACCGCATCAATGCCGATGGTATCATGCTTGTCCATCAAAATGGCCAGTTTGACTTTTGTGCCGCAGCCGTCGGTGCCGGATACCAGTACCGGCTCTTCCATGCCGGCAACGGGCAGGCCAAAACAGCCGCCGAAGCCGCCCACATCGTCCAGGCAGCCTTCATTCTTGGTGC
>JAGBHX010000104.1 GCA_017935265.1 Clostridia bacterium
ACAGCCAAGGCAACCGCCCGAAAAAGGAAAATCAGAAATATTCACAACTCGGGACAAGTTATCAAAAACACCACAGAATCGTTCAATCATTGCACTGAGGTTTGATGTGGGGTCGGTTTCATCTGTGAGAACTACCACATCCTTTATAACGTGTTTACATTTATTGCTCTCAATGGGGTCAAGAGTTGCGGGAACCTGAGTGTAGCCGACAGTTTTCGTCACAGCAGCGGTATAAACGTGCTCTTTAACACTCCAGAGGAAGCGCTCAAAGAATTTTTCGGCCTCTTCCCTGCCCTTTTCACTGAGTAAATCCTCCATATCGGCAGAGAGACCGCGGATGTATCGCATTCCCATATCAAGTGAGTTTTCCTCAATATACTTGTGAGCCGTTACGTCGTAAAAATGCTTTGAGGTTGAAATCTGGGTTACAAATTTGCCTTCAACGTTTACACCGTTTGACTTCATCAGTTCAATAAATCGGTGAAGCTGAGAAGGCGCAAGAAAGGTATAAACAGGGTAAGAGAAAATAACAGCATCGGAATTTTCAAGCAATTCCTTAGCCTTGGAAAAATCCTTTTCAACGGCTTTGATTTTCTGACCCACATGAAGAACACTAAATTCATGCTCGGGAAACTTCTTTTCAAGATAAAGGGCGGTCTGGAGGGTTACACTGTATTTGCCCTTTGGACTGCCGTTGATAACTGCAATTTTCATAATCAACTTCCTCTACTGTACATTTCTTGACATATTGTAACATAATTCGACACATATTTCAATGTTTTACAAAACAAATAAACTCTCCTGCTCATACTGAACAAGAGAGTTTTATGTATTTTATTCTTTCAATTCGTCATAAAATTCGCTGAGGTAAACTCGGCGGTTTTCTTTCATTGATATGTTTGCCGCCATGCCGATGCCGATTGACATCATACCTGCGCGGGTATCTGCCATTTGACCCAATGGGTCGCTTGTGCAGCCGATAAAGAGATTTTCTCTGATTTTTTCGTCGGAGCCGCCGTGTCCGCCGGGCAAATCCTGGGGCGCATTGATTGTGATTTTTTCACCAAGACGGTTGAAAATTGTGATTACATTATTCACACCCTGACCAAGCTCGGTGTATCTGCCGTCCATTTTAACAAATTCCAGGCGTCCGTCGGTGCCGTTGAAGGCAATTCTCAGGCCCTCATAAGGTGAATGTGCCGTGAGCGAATAGCTCATTACCGCCCCCCTCTTATAAAGCACGTTAAGGCTGACGGTGTCTTCAATGTCAATCTCTTCTGAAAAAATGCAGCTGTCACGGTAGTAGCCGTCAACATCCTCACATTCAAGATAGAGCTTATCCATAGGCGGCTGATTTATGTCAAGGTAGTATTCACACTTGCTTTTATGCTGACAAGTGAGGCAACGGTGTGAACGTTCCTCACGGGTTGGTCCGTAAAACTTTCTTGAGCCGAAAGCGTTGACGGCAACGGGGTCATCCTCCAAAAACCAGTTGACCAAATCAAAATGGTGGGTGGATTTGTGCACGAGGAGTGAGCCTGAATTTTCTCTCTTTCGGTGCCAGCGTCTGAAATAATCGGCGCCGTGCTGAGTGTCAAGCATCCATTCATAATGAACGCTGAGCACTTCACCGATAACACCGCTTTTCAAAATCTCTTTGACCCTTGCGAAAAAAGGAAGATATCTGAGATTGAAAACCACCGTAACGGTTTTGCCCGACTTTTGTTCAGCTTTTTTTATTGCATTTGCCTTTTCAAAGGTAGTGGTCATGGGCTTTTCAACAATTACGTCGCAACCTGCTTCAAGGGCTTTGATGACGTAAAAATCGTGCATACAGTCCTTGGTGGTAACGATTACCGTGTCGGGCTTTACCGAGCGGAGCATTTCATCAAAATCATCATAAACGGGAACTTCCGTACCGCCGTAATAGCTTACAAGGGCGGCGCGCTTGGGGTTGATGTCATAAACACCGCAAAGCTCAATGTGCTCTTTGAAATCCTTGAGTATAGGCTCGGCGTAACCCTCAATTCCGCGGATTCCGCAACCAACTTGAACAAATCTTTTCATAATTGCGCTCCTTGTTATACGGCTGTTACATCACAATGTCTGCCGATGATGAATTTGAGTTTCGGGAAAAGAAGCTGTCTGCCGCGGGCGGTTATGCCGTCAAGCTCAACCTGAACGGTATTGGTCTTGCTGTCGGTGCCTGCTATTTTGGGCTTCATATACGATGTGTAAGAAATATTTTTGAATACAACGTTTTTAATTTCAAAATTCTCCGCTTCCTCATCATAAATTTTTACGAGAATCGGTCGGCCCTCGTCGCGGAAAATTTCGATGTTTTCAAAAAGAACACCGTCGATACCGCCTTCGGTCTGCTCTGCCACAACAACCAGCGAGCCTATTCTGTCATTGTCCCAGATTGCGTCACGGTAAACAACCGCACAATCTCTGAACGTAACATCGGAAATCTTTTTGTTCACTTCACCCGTTATACCGAAGCATCTTGCATAACCGCCCCATGCAATGCAGTTTGAGAAGGTTATGTTATGGCTGTCCATTGTGCCGCCGAGAGCCTTGACCTCAAAGGTGTCATCAGCCACTCTCGCAAAGCAGTTGTCAACCGTTACATTATGGCTGTTGCAGATTGCAAAGCCGTCACAGTTTCCGCGGTTGCCGATGATGTCTACATTTTCAATGCTGACACCGTCACAGCAATATGAAATAAACGACCACTCGGGAGAATTGATGATTTTTACGTCTTTAACTGTAACATTATTACAGCTTGTAAAAACCATACCGCGGCGCTCACGCCTGTCAAGACGTGTCATATCAATTACGCCTCTGCCTGCAAAGGTAAGGTTATTGCAGTTATAGAAATTCAAAAACGGATACCTTGTAAGTCCGATTGAATTGTTAAACCAGGCGGTTTCTTCAAAATATATGTTCTCATCCTCAGCGCTGTTGATGTCAAAAAGATGGTTGGCTATTACATAAGCGCCCTCTCTGAGATAGATTACAAGATTGTTTTCAGAAACAAAGCTGACATAATCATACTCATAAACGCCCTTTTCAAGGACTATAACATTATCCTCGCCGTACTGCTCCTGGTAGGCTTTGATTTCTGCATCCTCATCAACCTTTTCACGCACCATAAGAGTATAGCCGTAATACTGGTTTGCGTTGTTAAAGAGGAAGGTGTAAACGCCTGTTTTGTTAATTGATGCAGTTACGGTATTATCTTCGCAGTGCGCCTTTACACCGTGAGATTCGGGCAGAACAATGGCATTTTTGAGTTCAACATCTGCACCCGTTATCTCAATATTGAATGAAAAATCGGTGTCGGGGTCAACGTAAATTTCTGAAAATGAGTGAAGCGTTCCCGTATCGTCAACACGGATAAAAACAACCGAAGCATATACGGGGATTTCTTCTCCGCTGACTTTGGCTGTATAATACGGAGATATTATTATACCGTTAATGTCGTCATATCCGCCTGACTGAACGTATTCGGGCAATTGAGCAGAAACACGGCCCACAAGCTCCTGTTCGGTGAGTCCTGCCTCTTCAAGGGTAATAATTGCCTCTTCGGGATACTCAAGAAATGAAAAATCAAAATTTTCACTTTCGGGATAAATCGTTGCAGGTGAAAAAACACCTGTCAAAAAAATTGATATTGTTGTGAAAACGGTTAAAAAGAATTTGATTACAGCCTGCATTGTGTCATCTCCTAAAAAAATATCGTTCTTGGTTTATATAGACCAGAAGCTGTCAACAAAACGCGTTGCACGGTGAGGGAAAGCCCTGAAAAAGTCATCAGCGTCATTTTTCAGTTCAACGCCGTCAATATAAACGGCCGTCTGCGCCGTGTGCCCCTCCCCTGCCAAAAGAAGCCTTGCGGCGGCAGGTGGAGTGAGGGAGAGGTCATAATCACCGTCAGCTCTGCGACAAACGGTTGCTTTGCCGTCTTGATATTCAACGTCAAATAGGCCTTTATTCTGCTCGTATTTATCAAGACTTAGAATACTGAACCTTCCGTGTTTTTCGGGATATACGTTGTTTTCAAGAAGCTTTTTGAGGTCGTATATCCTGCCTGCATAACCGCCTTTGCATTCGTAAGCTACGCCATCAACCCTGTCGGTGAGGCAGGCAAAGGGTGAGCCGGGATACTGCTTTTTGACAACGAGAGTTTTCACTATTCCGTCATAATTGCGAAGAAAACCGACAAGCCCTTTAAGAGCATCGGGAGTGAGCACAAACATTTCCTCAACAATGAGCTCATCGGGTCGCTTCACATTAAAACGAGCATATCCGTCGGCTTCGCCTTTCGGGTTGCGGTGAATGTAAGTGTAATCTGCTTCTTCCAGAGGCTTGGAGCAGAAGTGCTTTTCGTCCTCCCTGAGAGTTACAAGATTTTCTTTATATGCGCATTTATTGTGAAGCTCACACAGCTCCTCAAGCTGTGCACCTGTGTAAAGCTCAACGTTATTGTCGTGAGGTATGTGTGCAAGATTCTGAAAAGGAACGCTAATTGAAAAAAGTCGGCTCAGGTTAGCAAAGCCGAGCTTTTCATAATATTGTATCGAAAACGGCGATAAAAAGCCTGCAACAATACCGTTTTCAACGGCCGTTCTGCCCACCTGGTCAAAAATTGCTCTGACGGCACCCTTTCCGCGGGCTTCGGGCAAGCTGCAGACACCGCTGAGCACAAGAGTGTTTATAAGATTTCCGCAGTAATTACACTTGAAATCAAACAGCTCCGTACCTGCAACAAGCCTGCCGTTATCAAAAGCGCCTAAAACAGGCATTTCCACTTCCTTGTCTTCATCCTTATTAAATTTCCAGATAAACGATGCGGCGGATATTTTGAGGTAATCCACAGCTTCTTCGGGTTTAATCAATCTGACTTCCATAACCGAACTCCTGATTTTTATTAAATTAAGTATATCATTTCTTGAATAAAAATTCAATATAGGAAATTCTTTCAACTTGTCTATTTACTTTTTGTTGCATTTTGCTATAATGAATTCAGGTGAATAATTACCTGAGTTTATTGCCACGGGAGGAAATTAAAATGGCAAAATTGAAAATTGCACTTATAGGCAACGGCGGAATCTGCCGCGGAAGCCACATTGAAAATTATTACGGAGATGACAGAGTAGAAATTGCAGCTTTCTGCGATATTATTGAAGAGCGAGCAATTGCACTCAGAGATAAATACTATCCTGATGCGGCGGTATATACAGATTACAAGGAGCTGCTCAAGGACGAAAGCATTGACGCTGTTGATATCTGCACGCCCAACTATCTTCATTCCATAATTGCAGTTGAAGCTTTTAAGGCAGGCAAGCACGTGCTGTGTGAAAAGCCCGACGCTATTGACGTTGCTGAGGTTATGAAAATGAAAAATGCCGCTGACGAAGCAGGCAAGGTGCTTATGGTTATCAGAAACAACCGCTTTGTCACAGCATCTCAATATGCAAAGAAGTTTATCGAAGACGGCAAGATGGGTGAAATCTATTGCGGCCGTTGCGGTTGGCAAAGGCGCAGAGGTATCCCCGGCAAGGGTGGCTGGTTCACAACAAAGGAACAGTCCGGCGGCGGCCCTCTTATTGACCTTGGTGTTCATATGATTGACCTTGCAGTGTGGCTTATGGGCAATCCCACCCCCGTTGCAGTCAGCGCAAACACCTACACTAAATTTGCAGACAACGACACAAGTGATTCCGAAAATTCAAAATTCGGCGACGCAAAATCCGAAGGCACATTTGACGTTGAAGACCTTGCAATGGGTATGATTCGCTTTGACAACGGTGCCGTTCTTCAGATTGAATTTAGCTGGGCATCGAACATCAAGGAAGAAAACCGTTTTGTTGAGCTCAGAGGAACGAAGGCGGGCCTTAAATGGGACGACAACGAGGTTGAGTTTTTCACCGAGGAAGACGGTCAACTTCTTGACATTATCCCCAAGGGCAAAATGGAAACAAGAGGACATAGGGGAAATATCCGCAATTTCATTGATGTTCTTACCGAAGGCGCAGAGCCCGTTTTCAAGCCGTCTCAGGGCGTGGATATGATTAAAATTCTGTGCGCAATATATGAGTCAGCAGAAAAAGGCAGAGAAATCATCCTTTAATAATAAAATAGTCAGGACCTCCGGCTAAGCCGGAGGCTTGATTAAGCCCTATAAGGGCATTGTACGGACTAAACCCCTTAAGGGGCGCTGAAAGGTTTGCCGACCGCATTCCTTTTTCAGCTACCCCTCAAGGGGTTAATTTTAT
>JAGBHX010000105.1 GCA_017935265.1 Clostridia bacterium
CCGGAAAGATGATCTTCAAGGAAAACCAACACGGCAAAAAGAACAACAATTGCAAAGAAAAGAAATGTCATTGTCCATTTACGAAGCTGAAAATGCTTCTGATACCTTTCAAAGGCCCAGGCCAGGAAAATAATCAGACCGAATTTTCCGATTTCCGACGGCTGAAACCTCATTTTAATAACAGGAATTTCAAGCCAACGGCTGAACTGCTCTTTGCCCTTTACTTCATAAGGGTCGATGAGAACCCACACAAGAAGCACAAGAGAAACTATGAGCACAAGAGGAGCAATTTTTCTGAAAACGTTGTGATTTATTTTTGAAACAACAAGCATTGCTAAAATGCCGATGGCCGCAAAAGCCGCCTGACGTTTGAGATAGTAGTACGGGTCGCCTTCTGAGGTTTTTGCGCTGATATAGCTTGCAGAAAACATCATAACAACGCCGATTGTGAGCAATACGCACACAAGAAGAAGAAAAATTATATCAAAACCGCCCTTGGCAAAAAGGCCCTTATCCTCATAGTCTTTGCCCTTAGACACAACGCGCGGAATCTGTGTCAGCTTTTTGCGTGAAGCGAACTTCTTTTTTAACTTTTGAATTATGGGCACCTTTACTCCCCCTTTATCAGATAATCAACGTGCAGATTAAACAATTTTTCCGAAATACATAAGTGCAATGCCGATTGCACAGCCGACGAGATTTACTATTGAGAAAACGGTAACGATTTTGTTTTCGCTCCAACCGCTCATTTCAAAATGATGATGAATGGGAGCCATTTTAAAAATACGTTTGCCGTGAGTGAGCTTGAAGTAGCCAATCTGAATAACATCTGAAAGGGCTTCAACAACATAGATAAGACCGAGGAAAAGCAAAATCCAGGGGGCATCAATTGCATATGCGAGAGCAACAACCATACCGCCTAAGAACATTGAGCCTGTGTCGCCCATAAACACCTTTGCGGGGTGCTTGTTCCAGACAAGGAAACCTGCACAGCCACCGATAAGGGCGGCGGCAAGAATACCCATACCGAAAACCTTGTTGAGCACGGCAACCACAATAAAGCCGAAGGCACAGGTAACCGTTACGCTTGAGCAAAGGCCGTCAATACCGTCGGTGAAGTTAACGGCATTGATTGCACCGTAAAGCACACAAACGCCCAAAATCCAGAACCAGAAGCCGAGACGGACATTTCCGTAAAAAGGAATTACCATATAGGGGTCTTTGCCCATCGAAAGATAAAGGCTTACAAGATATCCTGCACAAACAAGCACCTGAACAACGGTTTTCTGCACAATTGTGAGGCCGAGATTTCTCTTTTTGACAACCTTTATGTAGTCATCGGCAAAGCCGATAAGGCCGAAAAGCAATGCCATAATAAGACCTGCCCAGAGCTTTGTCTGAGTTTCACCGCTTATCATAAGGAAATTATCTGCACCCGCATTCATAACAAGGCCGAGAATACAGGCAAGACAAATTGAAATGATGAAGGTGATACCGCCCATTGTGGGTGTACCCTGCTTGTTTTTGTGCCAGGAAGGACCGATATCAAGAATTGTCTGGCCGAATTTAAGCTTATGAAGCCAGGGAATCATAAATTTGCCCAGTACCGCTGTGCCTGCAAAAGCAACAACTGCGGCTACAACCATCAAAAAAATACCACTCATTATTAAAACCCCTTTATTTAAGATTTTTATAAACCATTTCAATTACGTTTTCAAGCTTCATTCCGCGGCTTGCCTTGAACAAAACCACGTCGTCAGGATTGATGTATGCGCTGATTTTTTCTGCCAGCGCCTGCTGTGAAGTGAAATGTGCCGTGTCACCCACTCCCATTTCCTGAGCCTTCATTGAAGTGAGAACGGACTTTTCTCCGTAGGTAAAAACTGCATCAATGCCCTTTTTGGCGGCTATCATACCCGAATCACGGTGAGCATCATCGCTGACAGAGCCTAACTCAAGCATATCACCCAAAACTGCAATTCTGCGGCCTGTTTTAAACGAAGCGAGAGTATTGATTGCGGCTCTTACAGAGTCGGGACTTGCGTTGTAGCAGTCCTCAATAAAGGTTACTCCGCCCTTGTTATTGATGCGCTGTCGCATTCCCGAGGGCTCGTAATCAAGAAGACCTCTGATTGCGTTTTCGGGTGCAATTCCTGTTTCAACCGCAACGGCGAAAGCAGCAACCGCATTATAAACATTGTGCTTGCCGATTGTGGGAATTTTAACGGAATATACCTTTTCATCACAGCGGATGTCGAAGGATGTTACTGTTCCTTCGGGAACAATATTTTCCGCCTTATATTTGCAGACAGAATTGTTAATTCCGTAGTAAATAACGGGTCTGTCTTCAATCTGTGCGCTCATAAGATACGGGTCGTCACCGTTGAGAAATACCGGTGCGCCCTCCTTGAGCCCCTCAATAATTTCAAGCTTTGCTGAAAGGATACCCTCGCGCGAGCCGAGATTTTCCATATGAGAAACACCGATGTTTGTAATCACTGCGGCGGTGGGCTTTGCACATCTGCTCAGCACTGAAATCTGACCCTTATTGTCCATACCCATTTCAACAACAGCGGCTTCAAAGGAGCTGTCAAGGCGCATAAGTGTTCTCGGAACACCAATCTGATTGTTGAGATTGCCCTCTGTTTTGAGGGTGTTGAGCTCGCTTGAAAGGGCGGCGCAAATCATCTCTTTGGTGGTGGTTTTACCCACGCTTCCCGTAAGAGCTATTACAGGAAAAGAAAATTTATCTCTGTACCATGAGGCAAGGCTCAGAAACGCCTGCTGAGTGTCATCAACAATAATTTTGGGGCAGTCAACGGCAATATCCTTGTGGCACATAACTGCCGCCGCACCGTTTTTAACAGCACCTTCGGCGAAATCGTGACCGTCAAAGTTTTCGCCCTTGATGGCAATATATAAATCACCCGGAGTCACTGCTCTGCTGTCAATTGTGATACCGCTGAGCTGTGCTTCACCGAAAGCCTCGGCATTTATTCCTTTTGCAATTTCCGTTAATAAAAGTGTTTGCATCAAATCACCTCTCCAGGGGTTATCAGCCATCCGCAATAACGGTGCCTGATTTGAAATATACAGTTACCGTACTTCCGTAGGCAACCTCTGTGTCTTTTTCGATATTCTGACGGTAAGCAATCAATCCCGATGAGGACAGCGCGTTACCTGAAATTTTAATATTAACACCTGCCTGAGTCGCTGAACCCATAACAGCCGAAAGACCCATTCCCGTAAAGTCGGGCACCTTTGCTTTTACAACAGGTGAGTTCTTTTCGGTGTAGAGAATAATTACACCGTCCTGAGGAATGTACTGGCCGTATGCAGGGCACTGAGAAACAACCGTGTCACCTTCCCCTGCTACCTTAACGGTGAAGCCTGCATCGGCTGCATTTTTGCGGGCGGTTTTAATATCTGTGCCAACAAAGTTTGCAACCTCTACGTTGAGCTTATCGGCCTCTTTTTCGTTATAATTTTTCTTAACGTTGAGATAAGTCAGAGTGTTTTCAATAACCTCTGCGGCAACGGGGGCCGCAACGGCACCGCCGGTTTTGGGCTCAACCTTAGGATTATCCACAACAATAATGATTGAAATTTCGGGGTTATCTGCAGGAGCTATGCCGGCAAAAGATGAGGCAACCTGCTCTTCAATTGCAGTAAGGTTATCTGATGTACCTGTTTTGCCTGCAACGTTGTAGCCTGCTACATAGGCATTTTTTGCCGTACCTGTTTCAACGGTCTGAACCATAGCATCAAGCACCTTGCGGCAGGTGGACTCAGAAATAACCTGACGGCGGGCAACAGGCTGAGTTTCGCTGACTACATTACCGTTGTTATCAAGAACCTTGCTCACAACATACGGCTGCATAAGCTTGCCGCCATTGGCAATTGCGTTGACTGCGGTAATCATCTGGATACCCGTAACACCGAAGGACTGACCGAAGGAGCAGCTTGCAAGGTTAACCTTGCTCATTTTATCCTCTTCAAAATAAATCGGACGTCCTTCACCGGGAAGGTCAATTTCTGTTTTTTCGGTAAATCCGAAGGCTTCAAAGTATTTGCAGAAGCTTGAAACACCGAGGCGCTGACCAACAGTGATGAAATAAGTGTTGCAGGAATTTGCAAGAGCAAGCTCAGGGGTTTCTATTCCGTGAGCTTTTCCGTTGAAGCAGGAATATGGGGTATCAATAATTTTAATTCCGCTTGTGCAGTTGTAGCCGTTCATTATTTCATTTTCTTCAATGCCTGCGGCAAGAGTGAAAATTTTAAACACCGAGCCCGGCTCATAAACGTCTGAAACGGCATTGTTGTTCCACTGATTTTGTCTGGCAAGGGAAATTGCTTTTGCTTTTTCTTCCTCATCCGTAATTTCCTCAAGCTGAGCCTTCAGCGTTTCGTTATAAATTGTGCTTGGTGAATTGGGGTCATAGTCATTTTTTGTTGACATGGCAAGGATAGCGCCTGTGTCAACATCCATTACAATACCGTAGCAGGTATCACATTTTGTGTCGATATAGCACTGATCAAGAGCATCTTCAAGATAGCGCTGAATTGTTTCATCAACGGTAAGCACAAGGCTTGAGCCCTTCTCTGCATCATACACGGTTTGAAAATCAACAGAGGAATTTGTATTCATTGCGCTGTTTGAATAAATCTGACGACCCTCTGTGCCTGTGAGACTTTCGTCGTATTCATATTCAAGTCCGTAGCGGCCCGTGTCACCGTCACCTGTAAAACCGATGAGAGTGGAAGCAAGGTTTCCTGCAGGATAATAGCGCTTTGTGTCAGTTTCGATGCCGATAAAAAAGCTGTAATAAACAAGCCTTTCGTTACCGGACGAATCGTTGTAGGATATAAATTCCTTCATAAAGTTGCTGACCAGATCACGCTGAGTTTTTTCAACCTTCGCTTTTATGAGAACATATCTGTAGCCCGACTGACTGACAAATTTTTCTTTAAGCTCGGCTGAGTCGATTTCAAAAATTTCTCCGAGCTTTTGGGACACATTGTCAAGAGCCTGACTGAGCACGTGCTCGGGAATTTTACTGCGCGAGGGAGTAAAATTGCTGGGATTTACATACACCTTCCAAACCGATGCACTTTCAGCAAGAATGTTCATATTGCAATCGTAAATCACACCTCTTTGAGCAGGAATTGCATTGTCTTCAAGCTGATTTTTTTCGGCATAGGCCTTGTATGTATCACCGTTGACTATCTGAACATAAAACAACGATGCAATATTTGCAAGAAAAAGAAGCACAATCAATCCCAGAACTATCACGCTTCTTATCATCGTTTCTTTTCTTGTGACTTTTTTTGCTTTTTTTCCGGCCATAGCAATTCCCCCTTCTCGGTGTTTTAAAATCACCGCAAGGGCGGATGAAAAATCCGCCCTTTTATAATATGATTTTTATCATTGTCATTATTCATTTTTAGCCGCTTTCAGTTAACTTCATAATAGTTAATCTGATAGCCGTCTTTTTTTATCATACCGAGAGTTTTCTCGGCATAGGCAGAGATGTTGACGATGGAGTACATCGAATCAACAGCACTTCTGAGTCTTACGTTTTCGCTCTGTGCCTCCTGCATTGTCACCTGAAGGTCCTGCTTTTGTGCATCAAGGTCCATAACAACGGCTCTGCAATAAACAGATGAACCGAGAAAAGCAAGAAGAAGCAATGAAACAAGGGCAATTTTAACAGCCTGACGGCGTGAATATTTTGCCTCCTCCTTTAATGCCTTGCGACTGCGGGGCTTTTTGGGCACAACATGAGGCTTTACGGGAGCTTCGGTTTTGGGAGCTGCCGCACTTTTTCTGTTAATTGTATTGTCAAACAAATCAAAATCGTAAGCTAAATTATTGGTAGCCATATGTGCCATCCTTCCTTTATTACAAGTTTATTTTTTCAATCACTCTTAGCTTTGCACTTCTTGCACGGGAGTTTTCTTCAATTTCTTTTTTTGAAGGTGTAACAGGCTTGAAGGGAATTTTGCCCTTCGGCACTCTGCCGCACACACAAACAGGAAATTCGGGAGGACAGATACATCCCTCACAGAATTTTTTGAATTTATTTTTTACAACTCTGTCTTCAAGAGAGTGAAATGTTATTATCGCAAGTCTGCCGCCCACGTTAAGGCGTTCAAACATATAATCAAGCGCCGTTTCAAGCTTGTCTATTTCGCCGTTGACCTGAATTCTCAATGCCTGAAAGCTCTTGCGTGCAGGGTGTCCGTCACGGCGGAACTTTGCGGGAACGGAATCTCTTATGATGTCGGCAAGCTCAAAGGTTGTTTCAATGGGCTTTTGTTCTCTCGCCTTAACAATATTCCGTGAAATCTGAGGAGCGAACTTTTCGTCGCCGTAGGTAAAAAGTATTCTCTGTAATTCCTGCTGAGAAAGAGAGTTGACCAGATCGGCAGCAGATACGCCCTGCTGACTCATTCTCATATCAAGCGGAGCATCCTTATGAAAGGAAAAACCTCTGTCTCCCGTGTCAAGCTGATGAGAGCTGACACCCAAATCAGCCATAATTCCGTCAGCTCCGTTTTCTTCATAGCCTAAGGAGGTCATTATTTCATTTATATTAACAAAATTATCGTGAACAATTGTTACCCTGCCGTCACCGTCAAAGCGGTTGGTAAGAGTTTCGATTGCTGACGGGTCCTGGTCAATGCAAATCATTCTGCCGTTCTTGATTGATTCAAGAGCAAGTGCGCTGTGACCGCCGCCTCCTGCCGTACAATCAAGATAGACACCGTCAGGCTTGATGTTGAGCGCATCAACGGTCTGTTCCCTTAAAACGGTGATATGTTTAAATTCCATAAACTATCCTCCGAATCAGAAATACAGGCTGTCGATGAAGTCTGCAGTCTTTTCATCAATGTCAAACGGGTTGGTCTCTTCCTTGGCGGCAGTGATAAGAAGGTTGCGTCCGTTACCCGAAATCTGAACTGTTCTGTCAACGCCGATGGCCTTGAGGAAATCCTTGTCCAGTTTAAGTCTGCCCTGTGAGTCAACCGTCTGATCGTCAAGAAGAGAATAAATTCTGTTTGAAAAAGCAATACGGTCTTTAGGATTTTCTACTGCGTCAATCTTAGGCTGAGCAAACTCAAGCCATCCGTCGTAGGTGTAGATGTTCAGCTCCTTACGGTGGGGAGCGCAGAAAACATAAACCGTATCGTACTCCTTCTGAGAACGTTCAAGCTGAGTGCGAAAACGCGCAGGCAAAGAGATTCTGTTTTTGTCGTCAAGTGTTCTTATACACGCCTTACCTACAAAAAGCTCAGGCTTCTTTGCAAAATCCATTCCACACTCACTCCCTTTCTGTTCCCATTCTTTCCACAATTATATACTTTTATATTCTAAAAGTCAATATCCTGTTATAAAAAATATTGAGATATTTAAACAAAACTTTGACTTTCATTTTGTGCAAAATACAAATATCCAAAATCTTGAAAAAGAGAGACAAAAATGCTATAATTAGTCAACTTAAAAATGGAGGTATTTTTCAAATGAACAAGATATTCAAAAAAGCTCTCAGCGTTGTTCTTTGCCTGAGCCTTCTCCTTTCAATGGGTATGGTTTCCGCATTTGCAACAGACGGCGCAGAGGTTGAAAGAGTTTCCTGTGTTGTTAACGGTGACACAGCCACACAGAGAGGCTTCACATGGTACACAGAAGCTCAGACCGCAACAGAAATCAAAATTTACAAAGACGCTCTTGTTGATGTAACTGCCGATCTCACCCTTTCAGACGTTAAGTGTGAAGAATTTGAAGGTCACTATATGCACCAGGTTACTGTTTCAGGTCTTGAAGCAGGCACACTTTACACATATGTTGTAGGTAACGGTGAAGTATGGAGCGACGTCGGCACATTCACAACTGATGACGGCGATGACAAAATCAACTTCATCACAATTGCAGACGTTCAGGCAAGCTCAGAAGAAAACTTCGAAAAAGCATCTTTTGTAATGGAAGCTGCAGTTAAAAAGATGCCCAACGCTGACTTTGTTGCAACCCTCGGCGACTATACCAACGACAGCACCAATGAAGAATGGGACGGATACTTTAAGTATTTCCAGAAATACAACAATATGATGACCCAGGTTCCAGTTGCAGGTAACCACGACGGTCTCGGTGTATGGCACTGGTTTGAGAATATGTTTGACCTTGATACAAGCGAAAGCGTTCAGAACCTCAACGGCGTTAACTACTCTTTCGATTACGGCAACGCTCATTTTGCAGTTCTCAACACAAACGACCTTCTTGCCATTTCAAACGCTCAGCTCAATTGGCTTAAAAACGATATGAACTCAACTGACGCTGACTGGAAAATCGTATTTATGCACAAGTCACCCTACACCCTCGGCAAGGACGGCAAATGGCCCGATGCACTCTACCTCTCAGAGGCTCTTACAAAAGTTCTTGACGAATGCAACGTTGACATCGTTATGTCCGGCCATGACCATCAGTATCTTCGCACAAAGCCCCTTTATGACAACGAAGTAGCTGAAGACGGCAACGGCACAACATACATCCTTGCAGGCACAGCAGGCACAAAGAGATACGAGGTTCGTGAATTTATGCCCGGCGTTTATATGCAGACAGAATTCATCGATGCTCTCACAATCCAGAAAAACGGCTACGGCAACTACTGGGACGGCGAAGATTGGGATCAGACTGACCCCGAAAGAATCGGCGGAGTATTCTCCACAATGAGCATTGACGGCGGCGAGCTCAGATTTGAAGCTTACGTTGTTAACGATGAAACTCAGGAGCTCAAACTCATTGATGAATTGACACTTACAAAAGAGCAGGGCGAAAACGAAATCACATTTGAGGGCGACAACTCAATTTCCGAGTTTGAATATTATCTCGGTGTTGTTCCTTCATTCGGCAGCCTTGCAGTTTATGCAATCACCAACTGGCTTATCAAAACAGTAATCAATCTTCCCAAGATTCTTTACTACGTAATTAAAACAGACACATTCTAAGACATAACAAAAGACCGCAGGAGTTAAATCCTGCGGTCTTGATTTTTATTATTTAATATGGTCGCACATTGTCAGAAAAGACAATCAGCGGGGCGGTTGCCCACGGGTGGAAAAGGCTTGTGTTTTTCTTCTGCTCCTTGCCCCATGCTTCAAAGGTGGCGGTTGCGCCCTCTGAGAGCATATTAAGCCAACAATCAGAGTCGGTTGTCAGCTCTTGTGCAAGGTTCATTTCGCCCTGTCTTTTCAAAGCGGCAAGTGCAAAATACGCCATATAAACTCCCATTGAGCTCAGGCGTTTTTCTTTGAGCAACTTTATAATTGCGTTCTTGGTTTTTTCATCAATGCCGATATTGAACAGCAAGGGCAGAATATTGGAGTGAACTGCGGAATGAGAAAGTTCGGGAGTGTCGCAAAAGAGATTTGTTGTCGGATTGTAAAAGCTCTTTATAAAGCTCTCCTCTGCTCTTTTTGTTAGCCCTGTGGCAGGCATATTCAAAAGAGCATACACTTCATCCATTGACTGCAAAAAGCCGCACCAAAAAGCATTGATGACGTTGTGCAAGCCGTCTCCGATCGGCTTGGTCAACGGAAAGCTATAGCCATCACGGAGATTATCCGGCCAGTCCACAAGATTCCACTTATCACGGACACCGTCAAGAAGAAAATCGTCGTTCATAAATTTTGAGAAGTGCCTGAGTAATTTCGTAAGATAAGGCTCTGCAAAACGGACAAAATCAAGGTCGCTGTCAACACTGTAAGCCCAACAGACCTGGGCAGGAAGCTGGAGAGAATAGTCGGCAATTTCCTGCATAAATGAAGAGGTTGAAACAGCCATTATTCCGTGGCAGATGAACGATGAATTCAAAAAATCTGTTATGGACTTTTTCATCATTGCCGTATCCCCTGTTACGGCAACCTGTGCCCTTGCACTGACGGACAAGTCACCGAGATACTGACCCTTTTCCCTTGTGGGGCAATCCATATAGCACTCCTGAGTGCCGTATTTTATTGTGCTCTTGCAAAGGTCAAGAACCTTTTGCAAATCGGGATTTTCCGTGTGATAGGAAGACTTATCCTCAAAAGGATAGTGTCTTACGATGAAAGAAATCCAATTTATTTCCGCTGTTTCGGGGAAGAAAATTTCGGCGTAGCGAAAAGCCTTGTAATCAAACTGATTGTATTCATCATCACCGCCCGATAAAATCCATTCATCTTCATAAAGGCAGTTGCAACGCATATCATAACGCACGGTGCCGTCAGCATTCAGCTCCTCACCTGCACGGATTATAACCTTATCGCCACGTGCTCCTTTTGCCTTGAGAGATATATAACCCACGGCCTCGAAACCGAAATCAACAAACAAACCGCCTTGGATTTTTACCGTTTTTTTCGGTTGGACATCATACATTTCAAGCTGTTTGGTGGGTTGCCTGACGAGGGTATAATCTGCATTTTTATATACAGAGCAACAGCTCCAACCGGAGTCATCAAAATCAGGCAAGGCAAAAATTATGTTTTCATCGCGGCTGTCATAACGCTCACAAAAAGCCGTATCATAGCCCACGGTGTGCAAGGCTGTGTATGCCGTATGCTCACAGCAAAGCCAGCTTTCATCGCTGACAAGGACTGTTTCGCCGTCAACATCAAGACTGAGCCACAGCATCTGCCTTAAATCCCCCGACACCCACACGCGGTTAATCAAGCCCTGATAAAAGCTATGCACAGCAACGGTGTTTTCTCCGTTTGTGAGATAATTGGTAATATCAATTTCATTGAAATAATAAGCGTGGGGATAGCAAGGCGCAGGACCCTGAGTGACAAACCTGCCGTTGATATAAAGCTTGTAATAATCATCGGCAGTAATTTTAAGCACCGCTTCACCCCGTTTTTTGAGGGTGAATTTTTTTCTGAAAAGAATGTGCCTGTTCTGAAATTCTTCGGGAGAATTTGCACATCTTTCGCCGCTGTGCTCCTTGTGAAAAACATTTACGGGAACAAGATTCCCAAAATCAGGATGGCATATGAACTGAGGTTTCATTTTGGTTTTTCTCCTCAACAATAACAAGAGTTATGAGAATAAACGAAATAAGCATTATTGAAAACGTGCGGCAGCCTGACGCCCATACCGTGGGTGAAAGACCCATCATCACGCGGCTTCCGAGGCCGAGAATAAGCACGCAAAGGCAGTAGATTTTGTTACCCTTGGACTTAACAAGGCTGAGAATTGAAGCAACAACGCAGATACCTATTACGATAAAAAATATGTCCGCAACAGGCTCGAAGGAATAGACAGCCTTCTCCATTTTATAATTTTTCAGCTCACCGAAAATATAGGGAGATACAAAGCAAAGAGCCACACTCAATGCAGGCGGAACTGAAGATAAAAGCTTTATTTTTGTTCCGTCTTTAAACGAGTACACACAAAGAAAAATCATAAACGCAAGGGACATTGCAAGAGGGAAGTAAATCTGAGAAGTGAGCCCGTAAAAGGTGGAGGAAAAGCCAAGCTCCAGCTTTTGAAAAATATTGAGGGATAAAAACTCGGGGAAATATCGACCCGTTTCACGCAACATACGGTTATTTTCACCAACGGTGTTAAGGTAATAGGAATAAGCCGTCATACCGCCAACAACAATATTTTGAAAAACAAGGTAGAGGTTCACCGTGCGCTTTGAAAGAAGATAAATATTGCCTGCAAGCAGAGCAACGAGCATCACCACAGCCATCTGCTGCATATTGGTGGCATAAAGCATCAGAGGTAAAATAAGCAATCTGACAAAAAGCTTTGTGCGTTTTCCGTAAAGGAAATTTTTCAGCGGCAAAAGACTGATTATACCGAAGGTGATTGGCCAGAGATAGTTGACTGTGGTTGCCACAAAGCCTGCGTCAACCATACACATTGTGGGGTAAATCGCCAGCAACGGCAGAGCCTTATGAACATTGTACGACGGCAGGATTTTTGGAATTACCCAAACGAGAACCGTCAGCACCACGGGATTTAAAATTCGCCACAAGATGTGAAAACGCGAAAATATGTAGGTCAGACCGTCGGTAAAAGGCCTTGCACTGCCCTCAAGGAATTCAAAAAGAACTGCATCGGCAGACTTTGAAAGGAAGATTTTGTCATCACCCCAATTAAGAGGCAACACAAAATGAATTGCAAGGAAAA
>JAGBHX010000106.1 GCA_017935265.1 Clostridia bacterium
AGCAAAAATAAACAGCCGCACGAGAGCGGCTGCTGAAAATGTAATGCGTTGCTAAATTTCGAAGCCCCTTTTAGGGGCAAAGCCAGTAATCACCCCTTATAGGGGTGGAGCAAACCACCGGTTGAACCGGTGGTTATGATTTGCCTGATTATTCGGCTTTCTTTTTAAGCTCGTCCATACTAAGGAGTATGTCGCTTTCGCCCATAACTGAGGGAAGCTCGCCGTTCCATTTGTTCCATTTTACATAGTCAACGTAGTCGGGTGACTTTGCAAGAGCTTCCTGAATGAGCTTGATGCTTTCTGCCTCGGCTTCAGCCTGAGTGATTTTCTGCTTTGCCTCAACCTCAATGCGGGCAAGGTCCTGCTCTGCCTTGAGGGCATTCTGCTGAGCTGTCTGTTTTGCTTCAACAGCGGCATTAAATTCTTCTGAAAAATCGAAGTTAACAATGTTGAAAATTTCAACAGTCAGACCGTACTGATTGATTTTGTCTGAAAGTGCGGTTTTGATCTGATCGCCCACGGACTGACGCTTGGTGATAAGCTCCTCAGCGGTGTACTGTGCAGTTACAGCCTTGATGCTTTCCTGAATTGCGGGCACGATAATAACTGAGCCGTAATCCATACCAACACTCTGATAAAGTGTGGCAGAGGATGTGTTGTTAACGTGGAAGTTAACTGCAACAACGTAAGAAATTATCTGCAGGTCTTTTGAAGATGCAGTGCCGTCGGTTTCAATTTTTTGTGTACGGTTGTTCATCTGCACAACGCTTTGAACAATGGGAGCCTTGAAGTGAAGTCCCTCGTCAAGAACCTTGTCTTCAACTGCGCCGAAGGTGAGAACAACACCTGTGTGGCCTGCCTTGACCACGGTGAAGCTGGTGGCAACCACTGCAATAACAATAATTGCGCAAACAGCAAGAGCAATGATTTTGGGTACGTTTTTGTTTCTCATAATATAATCCCCTTTCAAATTTCCAAAGTCCGAGACTTTGTTATTAGAGGTTATCACAACTGTCGAAATTTGTCAATATCCGTCAAATGCTCAACCTTTCCGTGTTCGTTTTCAAATTTTTCGACAGCTTCTCGGATAAGAATAAGTATTTCACTGTTGACACTTCGCATCTCATAATCAGACAGTATATGCAGCTTGTGAAGCAGATTTTCATTTATGCGCAAAGAAAGATTTTTATTTGACATAACATACCTCGATACAACGGATGATGTATAATTATACAACGCTCGTTGTATTTTGTCAACAACAAATGATGTATTGTGGCATAATGTCTGTGGGTGATAAATATGCAATACTATCCGAGATTAAGAGATTTGAGAGAAGATATGGATTTGACACAAGAAGAGCTTGTGAAAAAACTTGATATGCACAAAACAACATACACCAACTATGAACAGGGTAAACGCGAGCCGCCTTTTGAGCTGATTATAAAGCTTGCAAAGCTCTACGATGTTTCAATAGATTATATTGCCGGTCTGACAAACATCAGAAAATCATATAAATAAAGCAACGCAGGAGTTTTAGCTCCTGCGTTTTGTTATGTTCTTTCCCAGAATTTTCTGTCAAGGGAACGGTATTGTATTGCTTCTGCAATGTGCCTCGGTTCAATGGTGTCACTGCTGTCAAGGTCGGCTATTGTTCGTGAAACACGCAGAATTTTGTCGTACGCTCTTGCGGAAAGACCCAGCTTGCGAAAAGCATTTTCCAAAAGAAGCATCGCGCTGTCGGTGGGGCGGCAAATTTCTCTTGTCAGACCTGCCGGCATATGGGCGTTGCTCGTCACTCCCGTGCCTGCAAGGCGCTGTTGCTGAATTTTGCGTGCGTAATCAACACGCTGACGTATTGACTCCGAGCTTTCGCCTTTTTCGGTGTTGGAAAGCTTTTCAAAGTCAACGGGAGGCACTTCAATATGAATGTCGATTCGGTCAAGCAGCGGACCCGAAATGCGCGAAAGATATTTCTGCGCCGCACCCTTGGGGCAGGTGCAGGCTTTGGTGGGGTGGCCGTAAAATCCGCAGGGGCAAGGGTTCATTGCGCACACAAGCATAACCGAGCAGGGGTATGCAACTGTGCCCATTACTCGTGAAATAACAATTTTTTCGTCCTCAAGGGGCTGACGAAGAACTTCAAGCACGTTTCGGTTAAATTCGGGCAATTCATCAAGAAAGAGAACGCCGTTGTGAGCAAGTGACACTTCTCCGGGACGCAGGGTTTTGCCTGTTCCGCCGCCTGAAAGACCAACGGGCGAAACCGAATGGTGAGGGGAACGGAAGGGCCTGTCGGTGATGAGCGAAACGTCATCGGGCAGAACTCCGGCAACGGAATAAATTTTGGTGGTTTCAAGGCTTTCTTCAAAGGTCATTGACGGCAGAATTGAAGGAAGTCTTTTTGCAAGCATGCTTTTACCTGAGCCGGGAGGCCCGAGCATAATCACATTATGGCCGCCTGCCGCCGCAACCTCCAATGCGCGCCTTGCTTCAAGCTGACCCTTGACGTCGGCAAAGTCGGGGGCAAATCTCAGTGAGTCTGAGGGCTTGGAGTGGGGGAGACAGGGCTCGATTTTTTCAACACCGTGAATGTGGTTGACCACCTCATAAACGTGCTCAACAGGGAGAACATCAATTCCTTTGACAACCGAGCCTTCAAGAGCGTTTTCTTTGGGAACAAAAACAGCCTTCAGCCCCGAATCTCTTGCTCTGATAACCATGGGCAAAACTCCGTTCACCTTGCGGATTTGTCCGTTGAGAGCAAGCTCGCCTAAAAAAGCGTATTCATCGGCGGAAGCACGAATCTGACCCGTTGCCACAAGGAGAGCAACGAAAATTGCAAGGTCGTAAAGAGGACCCTCCTTGCGTGTGTCGGCGGGGGCAAGGTTAACGGTGATACGGCTCACGGGGAAGGTGAAGCCGTTGTTTTTTATGGCAGAGCGAACTCTGTCCTTGGCTTCGCTTACGGCTGTGTCGGGGAGACCCACAATTTCAAACTTGGGCATTCCCTGAGATAAATCTGCCTCAACCTCAACCGAGAAGGCATCCATACCGAAAAGACCCATACTGTTCACTTTGGCAAACATAAAATTCCCCCAAAAAGTTTATGTATAAATTAAAGCAAATTTGTGTAACTTTTTCAAGTATCTGCTTTAATTTTTGTTCTTTTTATGTTACAATACAGAATATTAAAATTTAAGGAGGGATAATATGCCCGAAGAAAAAAGAAAAACCGGAAACATAAAGCTTCTTAAAAGATTTATTCCGTATTATAAAAAATACGGCTGGTATCTTGTGCTTGATTTGATTTGTGCGGCTTTTACCGTTGTGTGTGAGCTTGCGCTCCCCGTTATTGCGCGCAACATTACGGAAATCGGCATCAATGAGCCGCAGCTGCTCACTCTTGCTTATATCGGCAAGGTGGCAGGCTTTTATTTGGTTTTGCGCCTGCTTGACAGCGCCGCCAACTATTATATGGCTGCAGGCGGTCACATTATGGGCACGCGAATGGAAACGGATATGCGCCGCGATATGTTTGCCCATTTGCAGACACTTCCTTATTCGTATTACGACAACACAAAAATCGGTCAGCTTATGTCGAGAATTACCTCCGACCTTTTTGACATTGCCGAGTTTGCCCACCACGCTCCCGAGGAGTATTTTATAGCTTCGCTTAAGTTTATAGGCTCCTTTGCTTACCTTGCAAGCATCAACCTCAAGCTGACACTCATAATGTTTATTATGGTGCCGCTTATGGTAATTGTTTCAAAGACCTTCCGCGAAAGAATGAAAAAGGCATTTAAACAGCAACGTCACGAGCTTGGTGAAATCAACGCAAGAGTTGAAGACACTCTTCTCGGAATCAGAGTTGTAAAGTCCTTTGCAAACGAAGACGTTGAAAAAGAAAAGTTCGGCAAAAACAACAAGAAGTTTTTCTCCGTGAAGCGTTCTGCTTATTTCAGCATGGCAGGCTTCCATACAACGGTCAGATTTTTTGACGGACTTATGTATATTATGGTTGTGTGCGTAGGCGCGCTATTCATTATGAATGATGAAATCAAGCCTGCCGACCTTACCGCATATCTCCTTATGGTTTCCACTCTTCTGGGCAGTATAAGGCAGATTATTCAGTTCAGCGAGCAGTTCCAGCGAGGTATGACAGGCTTTGAACGCTTCACCGAAATTATGGACGTGAAGCCCGAGGATATTGACAACCCCAACGCCCGTGACATTGAAAAGGTGGAGGGTGACATCCGATTTGAAAACGTAAGCTTTGCATATTCCGAAAAGCTTGATGACGTGCTTCACGATGTGAATATACACATCCCCAAGGGGCAGAATGTTGCAATCGTCGGCCCGTCGGGCGGCGGCAAAACCACAATCTGCAACCTTATCCCAAGATTTTATGAAATCAACGAGGGCAAAATCACCGTTGACGGAATTGATGTTAACGACTTCACCCTTTCTTCTCTTCGTGAAAATATCGGTGTTGTTCAGCAGGATGTTTACCTTTTCTCAGGTTCAATCAAAGAAAACATTGCTTATGGCAAGCAGGACGCAACTGATGAGGAAATTATCGCTGCCGCCAAAAAAGCGGGAGCTCACGATTTTATCACCGAGCTTGAAAACGGTTACGACACTTATGTGGGCGAGCGCGGAGTTAAGCTTTCGGGCGGACAGAAGCAGAGAGTATCAATTGCAAGAGTATTTTTGAAGAACCCGCCAATCCTCATTCTTGACGAAGCAACCTCTGCGCTTGACAATGAAAGTGAAAAATTGATACAAAAATCTCTTGAAGAGCTCTCAAAAGGCAGAACAACCTTGACAATTGCTCACAGATTGACTACTATAAAGAATGCAGACAACATTCTCGTTCTTACCAAAAACGGCATAGAGGAGCAGGGCAACCACAAAGAGCTGGTTGCAAAGGGCGGAATTTATGCAAGTATGTACGAGATGTATTCCAATTAAGAAAGGATTATAGACTATGCTTAAAAATGTACCTTCAATTCTCTCACCCGAGCTTTTGAAAATTCTTATGGAAATGGGTCACGGCGACAGAATCGTTATCGGTGACGGCAACTTCCCCGCCGCTTCAAACGCACAGCGCCTTGTTCGCCTTGACGGTCACGGTGTGCCTGAGGTGCTTGATGCAATTCTCAAGCTTATGCCTCTTGACACATACGTTGACAAGCCCGTTGCACTTATGGACAACGGCGACGAAGCAAACCGTCCTCCCATCTGGGCAGAGTATGAGGATATTATCAAAAAGAACGAGGGCGAAAAAGAAATCGAGCTCGTTGAACGCTTTGCTTTTTACACAAGAGCAAAAACTGCTTATGCAATCATCGCCACAGGTGAAACAGCAATTTATGCAAATGTTATTCTCCAGAAAGGCGTAGTTATCGAATAAGGTGAGATTATGAAAAAAGTTCTTGCTTTTGACTTTGGCGCTTCAAGCGGCAGAGCGATTATAGGCTCTTTTGATAACGGCAAAATCTCTTTGCAGGAGGTTCACCGCTTTTCAAACGACCCCGTTAAGGTGAACGGCACGCTTTATTGGGACGTGCTTCGCCTTCTTCACGAAATTAAGCAGGGTATTGTTAAGGCTAAAATGGCAGGCGGCTTTGATTCAATCGGTATCGACACATGGGGTGTTGATTTCGGCCTGATTGACAAGGACGGCAGGCTTCTTGAAAACCCCGTTCATTACCGCGACCCCAGAACAGCGGGCCTTGTGGAGGAAGCCTTTAAAACAATTCCCAAAGAAAAGCTTTATAAAATTACAGGCATTCAGTTCATGGAGCTCAACACTCTCTTCCAGCTCATTTCTTTGCGCCGTCAGAGACCCGAGCTTCTTGAAAGAGCAGACAAAATGCTTTTTATGCCTGATTTGCTTGCATACTTTTTAACAGGCAAAATGTGTGCTGAATATTCAATCGCTTCAACCTCACAGCTCATTGACATTGAAAACTGCACCTGGTCAAAGGAGCTTCTTGAAGCATTTGATATTCCCGAAAGCCTTTTTGCTCCCCTTGTTCAGCCGGGTACGGTTCTCGGCGAGCTGACAGATGAAATCTGTGAGGAGCTTGGCGTTGACAAGGTTCCCGTAATTTCCGTCTGCGGTCACGACACCCAGTCGGCAATCACTGCCGTGCCTTGCCCCGAGGGTGACTTTGCGTTCCTTTCTTCGGGCACGTGGTCACTTTTCGGAACGGAGCTTAAAACTCCCATCGTTGACGAAACCTCACTGAAAATCAACATCACCAACGAGGGCGGAATTGACGGAACAATCGGACTGCTTAAAAATATTATCGGCTTGTGGCTTATTCAGGAAAGCCGCCGTCAGTGGCAGCGCGAGGGTCAGGATTATTCTTATGCCGAGCTTGAAAAGCTTGCGCTTAAAGAAGAGCCGTTCAAATGCTTCATTGACCCTGATGCACCTGAATTTACTCCTCAGGGCAACATCCCCAGACGAGTTCAGGAATTCTGCAAAAAGACCGGTCAATATGTTCCTCAGAGCGTGGGTGAAATTATGCGTTGCATCTATGAAAGCCTTGCAATGAAATATCGCCTTACCTTTGAAAAGCTGTGTGACTGCACCAACAAGGATTACCCCGTAATCCACGTTATCGGCGGCGGCACAAAGGACGGACTTCTCTGTCAGATGACCGCAAATTCCTGCGATAGAACTGTTAAGGCAGGCCCCATTGAAGCAACTGTTATGGGCAATGTTGCTGTTCAGTTTATGTCTGACGGAACAATTAAGGACGTTGCTCACGCACGTCAGGCTGTGGCCGACAGTGAGACCCTGAAAGTATATAACCCCGAAAATGCCGACGAATGGAAGCAGGCATATCCGAGGTTTGTTGAAATTGCGAAATATTAAGTTCAGACCCGACGAAATCCGTCGGGTCTTTTTCTTCGACAAAAAATTAACAAAAACTATTGATTATCATTTTTTAAAAGTGTATAATTATTGGTGACTAAAAATACCCGTGTAGTCGGGCGTTAAAACATAGGAGGTAATACTATGAACTACAATATGCAGCTCACCCCCGATGAAGTTGAAATTCTCAACGGCTCCAAGGGTGAAGCAATGGCAAAGGTTATGAAAACCCTTGTTATGTATGGTGATGCTTTCGGCGCAACCAAGATGGTTCCCGTAACAAGCAAAATGGGTCACCTTGTTACAAGCTTCGGCCTTAAGGTTATGAGCCCTGTTTATGACCTTATGGATAAGCTTATTGAGGGCAACGCTCTTTCAGCTCAGAAATTTTCTGTTGACCCCAAGCCTGTTGACCCCAATGTTCCCTCAAGCTTCTTAAAGAATATTGTTTTCAACAAGTTTATGTACACTATGCAGGATAACTATGATGCTCAGCTTCGTAAGCTCGGCCTTGTTGATGACAAATCATATACCTGCACCTGCTATATGGACGAAGTAGGCAACATCCCCAACAAGGGCGAGGTTCTTTCTTGGGCTGAATCTTCAGCTGTTGTTTATGCAAACTCCGTTCTCGGCGCAAGATGTAACCGTAACTCAGGCATCATCGAGCTTTTCGGCTCAATCGTAGGCAAGGTTCCTTATTTCGGCCTTGTTACAGACGAAGGCAGAAAGGCTACCTGGATTGTTGAAGTTAAAACAACCAAAAAGCCCGAAGCTCAGGTTCTCGGTTCAGCTATCGGTATGAAGGTTATGGAAGATGTTCCCTTTGTTAAGGGTCTTGATAAGTGGATCGGCACAACTCTTGACGGTGACACAAAGGCATACCTTAAGGACTTCGGTGCTGCCACAGCTTCAAACGGCGCAGTTGGTCTTTATCACATTGAAAACCTCACTCCCGAAGCAGTTGAGCAGGGTGAAAGCCTCATCGTTGACAATGCTCAGGTTTACGTTATTGACGATGCAGAGCTTGAAAGAGTTAAGGCAAGCTACCCCGTTATGTGGAAAGATAAGAACGCAACACCCAAGCGTTGCTTCGTAGGCTGTCCTCACCTTTCACACGCTCAGCTTATTGAATGGACCGACAACGTTGTTGCAGGCCTTAAAAAGAACGGCCTCAAGAAGGTTTCTATCCCCACTGTTTTCACAGCAGCTCCCGCAGTTGTTGAAGAGTTTAACAAAACTGGTTACGCTAAAAAGCTCAAGGAAACAGGCGTTGTTCTCAGCCACATCTGTCCTCTTATGTATATGAACAACCCTCTTGCTAAGAAGATGCCCGTAATCACAAACTCCAACAAGCTCAGAACATACACAACCTCACGCTATTACACAAGCGCTGAAATTCTTGACATCATCACAAAGGAGGCAAAGTAAGATGAAACAGTTTAAAGGAAGACCTGTTGTAGCAGGCAAATGCACAGCAAACGCTCTTGTTTCTCACGGCGGTTTCAACACACTTGCTTCTTTCCAGAATGCACTCCAGTTTGGTGACAAGCAAGCAAAATGCGGCGACCAGAACAACGCCGACATTTACGGCAAGCCAATGGTAGGCACAGCTCTTTGCCTTCCTCAGACAATCGGCTCAACCACAGGCGGTATGGTGCTTTACTGCGCAAAGGTTATGGAGAGAAACCCTGCTTGTATGCTTTTCTCAGAGCATATTGACTCCCTTGCAGCTGCAGGCGCAGTTCTCGGTGCTGTTTGGACCGATAACCCCATGCCCGTTATCGACTGCCTCAGTGATGAATTCCTCAACTATGTTAAGGACGGAATGAAAATCACAATCGCAGAAGACGGCACTGTTACAGTAGAATAATAAATTTTCACAAGCGGCTCGGAAACGGGTCGCTTTTTTCTTGCTTTTAGCAAAAACATTGTGTATAATTGCTTTTGAAAGCAGGTGCAATATGGCAATTAAAATAGAAAACAGAACCAATGACGACATCATTGTCACAATTTTCGGCAATGATGTTGAAATTCCCGACGGCGACGATGCCGTTTTTGAGGGCGAGGGAAGGTTTACTCTTGCTGTCAAAAGAAAAAGAATTCCCGAAATGTTCGGCAAGGCAAAGAAAAAGCTTCCCGTGTTTGAGGAGGATGCCGCCCCCGCAAGCCACGTTCAGCTCAGAAGTGAGTTTGAATTTGAGCCGATTTCATCAAAAACGGTTATAACCCTGACCCCCACAGCCAAGGTGTTTGACACCTTGCACGAGGATGCAATTTTTGTGGGCTACGAGGCAACGGCAACAGGGGGGAAGGTAATTCGCAGCAAAGAAGTTTTTTCGGACGAAAAGATTAAAAAGGAATATAAGTTGAAGCAGCTTAAAGAAGCATTTTTTCCTATCGGCACAGTCGGAATCGGCTTGTTTCTGCTGGGGGTCTACTGTCTGATTTTTGCTTACGGCGGAAATCCCGTAAACTTTTTCGGCAATAAGATAGATATGCTTTATTCAGGCACAATGACCGCCGCCGGTGTTCTTGTGACAGGCGTGTTTGTTTCAAATGTGGTTAAAATCCTCAAAAGGGTTAAAGAATACAGTTGATTTGGAGGAAATCAAAATGAAAAAATTAAGAGTAGCAATTATCGGTTGCGGAAATATTGCAAACCACGCACATATTCCCAACTACCTGACAAATGAAAATGTTGAAATCAGATATTTCTGCGACATCATTCCTGAGAGAGCTGATGCTGCGGTTGAAAAATACGGTTGCGGTAAGGCTGTTTATGACTATAAAGAGATTGTAAACAATGATGATATTGATGCAGTTTCTGTATGCACACATAACGACTTCCACTCAATTATTTCAATCGACTTTATGAAAGCCGGCAAGGATGTTCTTTGCGAAAAGCCTGCGGCAAGAACTCTTCCCGAAGCTCTTGAAATGCAGAAGGTTGCTAAAGAGGAAGACAAAATTCTTTCAATCGGTGTTGTTAACCGTTTCCACGATTCAGTTAACAGAATTAAAAAGATGATTGAAAGAGGCGATTTGGGCGAGGTTTTCCACGTTTATGCTTCTTTCCGTGCTCACCGTTCAATTCCCGGCCTTGGCGGAGATTTCACCAAGAAGGCTTGTTCAGGCGGCGGTGCACTTATTGACTGGGGTGTTCATTATCTTGATTTGATTATGTATTGCTGCGGTGACCCCAAGCCCCTTACCGCAAGCGGTCAGGCGTTCTGCAAATTGGGTAAGGATATGAAAAATTACGCTTACACACATATGTGGGCAGAGGATTCTGCCGATATTGAAAACGGCACATATGATGTTGACGATTCAGTAACAGGCATTATCCGCACAGAAGGCCCCACAATTTCATTCAACGGCGCTTGGGCACAGAACATCGGCGTTAAAGAAACATACATTGACTTTATGGGCGACAAGGGCGGTGTACGTCTTGATTATTGCGGTTATTTCCGTTTTTACACCGTAAGAGACGGCGACCTTGTGGAAGAAAATCACGATTTCAGAATGGACGATTTCTATAAAACCGAAATTGATTCATTCGTTGACGCTTGCTTCACCCATACACCCAACAGAGCCACAATCGACAGAGCTGTGCTCACCTCAAAGATTATGGACGGCATTTACCGTTCATCTGATGAAAAGAGAGAAGTTACTTTGTAAGATAACACAAAAATCACGGGTCGGAAGTTCCGACCCGTGATTCATTTTAGAGAATCTATTTTTCCGTGTTTTTCTTCAAATTTTTCGACGGCCTCACGAATTAGAAAAATTATTTCACTGTTGGCGCTTCTTAATTCGTGCTGAGCCACTATATGTAATTTGTTAAGAAGAAATTCGTCTATGCGAATTGATATGTATTTGTTTGCCATGCTCACACCTCTGTTTATAGAGTTAAAACAACTCTGTAATAACTCTAATTATACACAAAGAGTTATAAAAAGTCTATAATAAGTCCGAAATAAATTTAAAAAATGAGGTGGTTTTATGAAAATAGAGCGTCATTTTGGATTGAGAATAGACGACGAGCTTTTGAGAAAATTCAGATATGTTTGTGAATATGACGGAAGAAGTGCAAATAAAAAGATTATTCAGATGATTAAAAAGTGTGTTGCTGATTTTG
This sequence comes from Clostridia bacterium, assembly GCA_017935265.1. Classification (GTDB taxonomy): domain Bacteria; phylum Bacillota; class Clostridia; order Oscillospirales; family Acutalibacteraceae; genus CAG-488. Next base: position 11,031 of record JAGBHX010000106.1, read on the forward strand.
AAAAAGAAAACGGTGAGATAAAATTAGAAGATTGAAAAAATCACGGGTCGGAAGTTCCGACCCGTGTGTTGTTTTATTTAAGCATTTCTGCAATTTTGTCGGCTGCCTGATTGATTTCTTCAAACTCTGCCAGCTCAACTGCGCCCTTGTCAATAAGCTCTGCGTTTTTGCTCTTGATGGGGAGTTTTGCAAGAACGGGAATATCAAGCTCTTTTGAAACCTCGTCAAGCTTGCTTTCACCGAAAACGGAAATTTTCTTTCCGCAGTCAGGACATTCAACATAGCTCATATTTTCAACAATGCCGAGAATGGGAACATTCATCATCTGAGCCATATTAACAGCCTTTTTAACAATCATTGTAACAAGGTCCTGAGGTGTTGTTACAATAACAATTCCGTCAACAGGAATCTGCTGGAAAACGGTGAGGGGAACGTCACCTGTTCCGGGAGGCATATCGATGAACATATAGTCAACATCGCCCCAGAAAACCTCAGTCCAGAACTGCTGAATAACGCCTGAAATTACAGGGCCTCTCCAGATAACGGGAGCATCCTCGCTTTCAAGAAGAAGGTTGATCGACATAACCTCGATGCCTGTGTTGGTTTTGGCAGGAATAAGACCCATTTCATTCTGCATAGCAGGGCCTTTAACGCCGAAGGCTTTGGGAATTGAAGGGCCTGTAACGTCGGCATCCATAACTGCGCAGGCATTGCCCTTAACCTGCATTGCGGTTGCAAGCATTGAAGTCACAAGCGACTTACCTACACCGCCTTTGCCGCTGACAACGCCGATAACCTTTTTAACATTGCTGTATTCGTTGCACGGAATGTGCATATTCTGCTCGCCTTTGTTGCAATCAGATGAGCAGGAGGAACAGTTACCACTGCATCCCATAATAACATCTCCTATTCAAAAATAACTTTTTCCAGAGCCTCTGCGCTGTCGATAACAATCTGCACGCAAGGGCGCTTTTTGTAATATTGTTCGTTTCTTTCGTCGGGTCGGGCAGATTCGTTTTGGTCGCCGAGACCCAACAGTTCGCGGCAAACAATTGAGGGGTTAACCTTTTTAAACTCCTCAGAGTGCTCGCGCACCTTTTCATAGCAGAGCATTTTTCCGTCGGCATCTGCACCTTCGGTTGCGCCGAATTTAAGGCCGATAATCATTGCTGCGCCTGAAACCGCACCGCAGAGCTCACGCTGACGTCCGCATCCTCCGCCGAGGCCTGCCGAAACCCTGAGAGCTGTTTCGGTGTCCATGCCGAACAAGTCTGAATAAGCGGCAAAAACAGCCTGGCAGCAGTTGTAGCCTTCTTTAAAAAGAGCCTCCGCTTTTTTGACTCTTTCGCTCATAACAGCACCGCCTTTTTGAAACTTACTTATTGCTTCAACTATTTTAGCACAATAAAAATAAATTTCAAGGGAAATATACTTTTATTTTTTGTCAAGGTATAGTATAATATAACCGATTATGAAAACGGAGAGGAGTAATCCTATGTCAAAGAATATTCTCGTAACAGGCGGTGCCGGCTTTATCGGCAGCAATTTCATCTTCTATATGCAGAAAAAGCACCCTGATTACCGTCTTGTGTGCCTTGATGCTCTCACTTATGCAGGCAATCTTCACACCCTTGACGCGGCAAGATGTGCCAATTTCCGTTTTGTGCTCGGAAACATCACAGACAGAGAGCTTGTTTTTTCTCTTTTTGAGGAAGAGAAGTTTGACGCTGTTGTTAACTTTGCGGCAGAAAGCCACGTTGACCGTTCTATTGAAGACCCCGAGGTTTTTCTGAGAACAAACATCCTCGGCACTCAGGTGCTTCTTGATGCAACCAACAAATTCGGTGTGCCCCGTTATCATCAGGTTTCCACCGATGAGGTTTACGGCGACCTTCCCCTTGACCGCCCTGACCTTTTCTTCACAGAGGACACACCTATTCACACCTCTTCTCCTTATTCGGCAAGTAAGGCTTCTGCGGATTTGCTTGTTATGGCATATCACCGCACATTCAAAACCCCGGTTACAATTTCACGCTGTTCCAACAACTACGGACCTTATCAGTTCCCCGAAAAGCTGATTCCCGTTATGATTGCAAACGCTCTTGCCGACAAGCAGCTTCCCGTTTACGGTGAGGGTCTCAACGTGCGCGACTGGCTTTATGTTGACGACCACTGCAAGGCAATTGATATGATTCTTGAAAACGGCAAAATAGGCGAGGTTTACAACATCGGCGGCCACAATGAAAAGGCAAATATCGAGGTTGTTAAAACAATTATTAAAGCCGTAGGCAAGGATGAAAGCCTGATTACTTACGTTACCGACAGACCCGGCCACGATATGCGCTATGCCATTGATCCCGAAAAAATCAAAAACGAGCTGGGCTGGTATCCCGAAACCCTTTTCAACGAGGGTATTCAGAAAACAATCAAATGGTATCTTGAAAATGAAGACTGGTGGAAGAACATCCTTTCAGGCGAATATAAGAATTACAGGGAGTTTGATGAATAATGAAAAAATCAGTAGCATTTTTATTGGTGCTGGTGTTTGCGCTCTGCTTTGCAGGGTGTAACAGTGACGACCTCGGCGCACAGACACGCAAGGACGAGGAACACGGCGTAGTTGAGTTTAACACCGTTGGCAGCTTTGATTTTGACGATTTTCAAAAAGAGCACGAAAACACAGCCAAAACAGAGGGCTTTGTAAACACCGAGGAAAAGGCGTTTCATAACAAAACCGACGCCAAGGAGCTGGCAGTAAAGGAGCTCCCCGAGGGCTATAAATACAACACAATCAAGGTTTTTTACGACCGTACCGAGGGCATATGGCTGGTTGAGTATTCAAAAGCAGAGGAAGACGGTACCGTCAGCTCAAAATGCAGTGTATGCGTTGAAGAAACAGGATTTACAAAACTTGTAGTGGAGGAATAAAAATGAGAGCAATAGTTACAGTTGTGGGTAAGGACAGAGTGGGCATCATTGCAGAAATCTGCACTCTTCTTGCTCAGATGAAGGTAAATATAATCGACATCAACCAGACCGTTATGCAGGATGACTTCTTTACAATGGTTATGCTCACCGATATAAAAGGCAGCGACCTTTCCTTTGGCGAAATCAGCGAAAAGCTTGATGCAAAGGGCACTGAAATGAGCCTTTCCATCCGCATTCAGCGTGAAGACATTTTTAACTCAATGCACAAAATCTGAGAGGTGAACCGTTGTGATAAATATTTCAGATATTATGCAGACCAATGAGATGATTGACAGCCATCATCTCGACATCAGAACAATCACAATGGGTATTTCTCTGCGTGATTGCTGTGACCCGGACATTGACAAATGCTGTGACAAGATTTATAACAAAATCGTGTCCTGCGCACGCAACCTTGTTCCTGTGGCGGAGCAGATTGAGCTTGAATTGGGTATCCCCATTGTTAACAAGCGCATTTCAGTTACCCCCATTTCAATGGTTGCAGAAAGCTGTGACACAGATAATTACGTTCCCATTGCCAAGGCACTTGACAAAGCTGCCAAGGAGTGCGGAGTTAACTTCATCGGCGGATTTTCCGCCCTCGTGCACAAGGGCTACACAAAGGGCGACAGAAACTTAATTAAATCAATCCCGGAAGCTCTTGCCGTAACTGAAAGAGTTTGTGCCAGCGTTAACGTTGCCTCCACCAAGGCGGGCATCAATATGGACGCTGTTGCCGAAATGGGTGAAATAATTAAAAAGTGTGCAGAGCTTACCAAAGACACCGACGGTCTCGGCTGTGCAAAGCTTGTTGTTTTTGCCAACGCTGTTGAGGACAACCCCTTTATGGCAGGTGCATTCCACGGTGTGGGTGAGGCCGAGTGTGTTGTTAACGTGGGCGTTTCAGGCCCCGGTGTTGTTCACCACGCATTAAAAAGCATCAAGGGCGAAAGCTTTGATGTTGTAGCAGAAACAATCAAGAAAACCGCTTTCAGAATTACCAGAATGGGTCAGCTTGTGGCTCAGGAGGCCTCAAAAAGATTGGGCGTTCAGTTCGGAATAGTTGACCTTTCCCTTGCCCCCACACCTGCAAAGGGTGACAGCGTGGCAAGAATTCTTGAAGAAATGGGTCTTGAGCATTGCGGAACTCACGGCACAACCGCCGCTTTGGCTATGCTTAACGATGCTGTTAAAAAAGGCGGCGTTATGGCTTCATCTCACGTTGGCGGCCTCAGCGGTGCATTCATTCCCGTTTCGGAAGACGAGGGTATGATTGAAGCCGTTAAGGTTGGCGCATTGAGCATTGAAAAGCTTGAGGCTATGACCTGCGTTTGTTCTGTTGGTCTTGATATGATTGCCGTGCCCGGTGACACGGATGCCGCAACAATTTCGGCAATTATCGCCGACGAATCGGCTATCGGCGTTGTGAACACCAAAACAACTGCTGTGCGCATTATCCCCGTTGAGGGCAAAAGCACAGGCGACGAGGTTGAATACGGCGGACTTTTGGGCAGTGCACCCGTTATGCCCGTGAATAAATATTCCGCCAAGGATTTCATTGCCCGCGGCGGCAGAATCCCTGCACCGATGCACTCGTTGAAGAACTAAATTTTCGGGGCTCCCTTGTGAAAAAATTTCACAATTCGCAATGCGTAATTCGAAATTTAATTGCGACATTCCTTTAAGGAGGTTTTAAAATGGGAAGCATCTTTTTCACTGCTGACAAAGTTATTTTCATTGTTTTTGTACTGTTTGTGATTTCCGTTTTTGCCTGTTTCTATATTTTTGCTGACTCGCAAAAAAGAAGGATGAACACTAAGCTATGGGTGTTTCTTGCCGCAGTTTTTCACGTGTTTGCTTTGATTGCTTATTCAATCACAAAGAAGCCGAAATGCACAAAAATTGATGATGAATTCCTCGCCGAGGGTCACAAAAAATCAAGCGTTCCTGCGTTGCTGGTTTCGATTTTTGTGTGCTTATTGGCAACGATTATGAATTTTGTAATTCTGGGTAAAATCAGTCAGTTTGAAATGAGAGACTATTACCTGACTTCAACAACCATTTCAATGGAAACGGTTGAAGCCAAAAGCCCCGAAATTGCACAATGGATTGAAGAATGCAACCAAGAC
>JAGBHX010000107.1 GCA_017935265.1 Clostridia bacterium
CAACTGTTCCCTTGCCCGGCACAGTCTTGTTTTAACCGCAGATTGCTTGATATTAAGCATATCGGCAATCTCTTTGATTGGCATATCCTCGTAATAAAACAGATGGATTACCGTCCGCAGTTTTTTAGGCAGCGACATAACGGCATTGAATAAATCTTCGCTTTTTTCGTTTTCAAAAGAATAGGTTGCAACGTAATCCTCAAAATCTGCACTCTTTTTTCTGAATGCACTTTTGAGAAGATTTTTGCTTTCATTAACCGTAACCGAAGTAAGCCATTTATCAATATGTTCGTCATCCGTAAACTCTGTTTTTGTTTTCAGCAGTTTCATAAAAGCGTTTTGCAGAATATCCTCTGCATCATATTGATTTGCCGTGAATGAAAGAGCAATCAGAAACAACCGTTTATAATTTCTTTTGAATACTCGCTCAAAATCGTTACTGTCCATTAAATCACCACCGCTTGAAAGGTCCTTTCACTATTATAACAATTCAAAACGGATAAAGGTTACTTGATTTTGAAAAATTTTCAAGAGTTGTTAAAATTTTAAAAGCATCCAAATTCGTTTGAAAGAAAGTATTTGACGGCAGATAAAAAATGGCGGCAGGTATTTATCAACATACGAAAGCAGAATAATAATGAAAAATCAATAAATGAAGCATTAAAAACATAACAAATATCATACAATATTGTTATAAATCCGTTGTTGACAAGTTAATTGATTTTTGATATAATTTTTCCCAAGTGAAGACCCGTCTTTTATGGAAAGTCTGCCAGAGAGAGCGCATCACGGGCTGAAAGTGCGCTTAAGATGAGTAGTAAGCACGGCAACACTTCACCGGTATACCCACATTTTAATAAAAGAGAGGATACCTTTCGGGGTATCAATAACGGGTGGCACCGCGGGTTATTTTTGATTACTCGTCCCGGGAATTGCGTTTTTGCAGTTCCTGGGATTTTGTTTTTTTATGATGTTACACACAATCCAAATGTAGGGGACGGCGACTCGACGTCCCGTAACACCGTAAACACACAAAAGTTCAGACCTGACGGTCTGCCGGGTTGTCGGGGTCGCCAACCCCTACAATTAATCGGGTGTGGGCAGCGCCCACCCGCAGTTCTTCACTGTTCACTCTTAACTATTCACCAACAGATGTATTGGAGGTATATATTATGTACAGAACTCACCGATGCAATGAAATAAGAGAAGCTCATATCGGTCAGACCGTTGAGCTTGCAGGCTGGGTTGACGTTATCCGTGACCACGGCGGCGTTCTCTTTGTTGATTTGCGTGACGAAACGGGCGTAACACAGGTTGTTGTTCACGATGAATCCCTGCTCAAGGGCATCAGCAAGGAAACCGTTATTTCCGTTCACGGCACGGTTACAAAGCGTGACGAAAACACCGTTAACCCCAAAATTGAAACAGGTCTTGTAGAGCTTGTCGTTGACAGCCTTCAGGTGCTCGGTGCCTGTACAAGGGACCTTCCCTTCGAGGTCGGCTCAAATGACACAAACGAGAATATCCGTCTCAAGCACAGATTCCTTGACCTGAGAAATCCTGACCTCCACAAGAATATCATTCTCCGTTCAAAGGTTATCGGTCACATGCGCCGTCTTATGGAAGAGAGAGGCTTCCTTGATATTCAGACTCCCATTCTCACAGCTTCATCTCCCGAGGGCGCAAGAGACTTCCTTGTTCCCAGCCGTAAGCATCCCGGCAAGTTCTATGCTCTGCCTCAGGCTCCTCAGCAGTTCAAGCAGCTTCTTATGGTATCTGCATTTGACAGATATTATCAGA
>JAGBHX010000108.1 GCA_017935265.1 Clostridia bacterium
CGAAAAGACCGCAAGAGCCGTTGCTTCGGGCGAATGCAGGCTCGGCTTGCTCTTCTGCGGCACAGGCGTCGGTATTTCGATTGCCGCCAATAAAGTCAAGGGCATCCGTGCCGCTTGCTGCTCCGATAAATTTTCTGCAGAAATGACAAGGCTTCATAATGACGCAAATATTCTTTGCACCGGCGGTAGAGTTATCACCGTCGAAAAAGCAATTGAGCTTGTTGATATCTTTATCGATACACCTTTCAGCGGTGACGAAAGACATATCAGAAGAATAGCTCAGATTACCGATCTTGAAGCAAGATTTTAAGGAGGCTTAATCATGGCAAAAGTATTTATAATGGACCATCCGCTTATTCAGCATAAGCTTTCAATTCTCCGTGACGAAAACACATCATCAATGGAATTCAGAAAGCTTGTTGAAGAAATCGCTACACTTATCTGCTACGAAGCAACCCGTGATCTGCCCCTTGAAGAGGTTGAAACAAAAACTCCGGTTGCCGTTGCCAAAACAAAGGTTCTCGCAGGCAAAAAGCTTGCCTTTGTCCCGATTCTCCGCGCGGGTCTCGGCATGGTTGACGGTGTCCTCGCTCTTGTTCCCGCTGCCAGAGTCGGCCATATCGGTCTTTACAGAGACCCCGAAACCCTTATGCCTGTTGAATATTACTGCAAACTGCCTGCCGATATCGAAGAACGTGAAGTAATTGTTCTTGACCCGATGCTTGCAACAGGCGGCTCTGCTATTGATGCAATTTCTCAAATCAAGCAGCGCAGCCCCAAGTCAATTAAATTCATGGGCATTATCGCAGCGCCAGAAGGCCTTGAAGCTCTTAAGAACGCACATCCCGACGTTGAAATTTATCTCGGCGCACTTGATGAAAAGCTTAATGATCATGGCTATATCGTTCCCGGACTCGGTGATGCGGGCGACAGAATTTTCGGAACAAAATAAATTTTTATCAAACCGGTGTTTTTCACCGGTTTTTTTATTAAAAAATTGCTAAAAAGACTTGGAATTTCTTTATATTTAGATTATAATAATACTAATTGATTTTAAAAACGAGGTGCAAAAATGAGCAAATACTCTGTTTCACTCGAAAAAGTAATCAATGACCTATCGTTTAACATTGTTTACACACCTAAAGCGGCGTCTGATATTTACATTTCATCCCAGGATGTTCACAGACCGGGTTTGCTGCTTGCAGGCTTTGAAGATTATTTTGACCCTGCACGTATTCAGTTCCTCGGTCTTACCGAAATTGAATATATCAAGAGCCTCAGCGACGGTGAATCCGTTGCGTGCACCGAGCGTTTCCTTTCAAAGAAGCCTGCTGCCGTTGTTATAACGCGAGGAATCGAACTGCCCGAGCATTTTCTTGAAATTGCCAAAGAGCATGAAGTTCCCGTTCTTTCATCCAACGAATCGACTTCAGGCTGCATGTCGGCAACGATTTCTTACCTCGGCGTTGAACTTGCTCAGAGGATAACACGCCACGGTGTTCTTGTTGAAGTATACGGCGAAGGTGTTCTTATTCTCGGTGACAGCGGTGTCGGTAAAAGCGAGACGGCTCTTGAGCTTATCAAGAGGGGACACCGACTTATCGCTGACGATGCGGTTGAAATCAGACGTGTTTCAAACAAATCTCTTGTTGGTACTGACCCTGATAATATAAGGCATTTTATTGAACTGCGCGGCATAGGAATTATAAATGCAAGCCGTATTTTTGGTGCGGGTTCGGTAAAACTAACAGAAAAAATTGACCTTGTAATTAATCTTGAGCAATGGGATGTTAATAAGGTTTATGACAGAATGGGTCTTGATAATCAGACTACTGAAATTTTGGATTTGCCGATTCCGTCGCTTACTATCCCTGTAAAACCCGGCCGAAATTTAGCGGTTATTATTGAAGTTGCGGCTATGAACAGCCGTCAGAAAAAACTTGGTTATAACGCGGCTGAGGATTTGCTTAAGAAGCTTGGTATGACCGATGATGATAATGATAAGGACACTGACAGTTTTGCTGTTAATCCCTTCTAATAAAATTTAAGGAGTTTTTTAAAGATGTACAGATTAGGAATTGATTTAGGCGGCACAAACATTGTAGCAGGTGTTGTTGACGAAAATTATAAAATTTTAGCTACTGCAAAAAGAAAGACCAACTGCCCTCGTCCGGCTGATGATATTATAGATGATATGTCAGCTGTAGCTATGGAGGCTATTGAAGCGGCAGGTCTTAAAAAAGAAGATATTGAGGCAGCAGGTGTCGGTTCACCCGGTGCTATTGACCCCAATAATGGTATTGTTTGTTTTGCAAATAACCTCAATTTCTTTAATGTACCTATGGCTCAGATGTTAAAGGACCGCACAGGAATTGATTTCTTTGTTGAAAACGATGCTAACGCTGCGGCATACGGCGAATTTGTAGCAGGTGAGATCGGAAGAACGTCTGAACTCCAGTCACAACAACC
>JAGBHX010000109.1 GCA_017935265.1 Clostridia bacterium
CCCTCAACACCCTGACAGCCTACCTTTGCACTGCGGGGGAAAAGCTGAGGAGTTTCTGCAACCGCTTTTTTCATTTTATCGGTCACGGGTGATGACGGAATCAGCTTTTTGAACTGATATGAACGGCTCACCTGAAAGAGAGTGGAATAGAGAATTTTGGCATAAGAGCTCAAGTCGTCACTGACCTGAGAGCTGATGCGGTTTACAATATCTCTTTCTCGGCGGCGGTCATAAACAGCCATATCATTCTGACGCTTATATTCCGCAACATCCTTTGCAAGGAGCATTCTTTTTTCAAACAAAGCAGAAATCTCATCGTCAATAGAGTTAATTTCCTGTCGGATTTTATTTAAATCAAGTTCCATTTTTACACCTTATTTCAACAAAAAATCTGCAAGCACCAACGCGGCGGCCGCCTGAACAACGGGCACGGCACGCTGAACGATGCAGGGGTCGTGTCTGCCGGGAGTGCTGAAAGTCTCTTGCTCACCTGTTTTAAGATTGAGCGAAGTCTGTTCTTTGGCAATTGACGGGGTGGGCTTAAATGCAACCCTGAACACAATGGGCATACCTGAGGTTATTCCTCCGATTACACCGCCGTGGTTATTTGTTTTGGTTTTAACTGTTTCTCCGTCGAGGTAATACGGGTCGTTGTGCTCGCTTCCGCGCATCTGAGCGGCGTTGAAGCCTGCACCGAATTCAATTCCGCGAACGGCAGGAATACCGAAAACAGCACAGGCAAGGCGGTTTTCAATGCCGTCAAAAACGGGATCGCCCACTCCTGCCGGAACTCCTGTGATTACACATTCAATTACACCGCCAACGGAGTCTCCCTCTGACTTGGCAGAGAGAATTTCTGCCTTCATCCTCTCCCCTGCTTCATCGTTGATAACAGGGAAGGGCTTTGCTTCAAGGGCCTTGAGCTTTTCCATACTGCCTGTTGTAAAATCTATGTCATCATCGCAAACGGATGAAATTGAGCTGATATGTGCACCGATTTCAATGCCGCTGCGCTCTAAAATCTGCATCAGAAGTCCGCCTGCAAAGCACAGGGGAGCTGTCATTCTGCCCGAAAAATTTCCGCCGCCTCTGGGGTCATTCATTCCTGCATAGCGGATAAGAGCAGGATAATCTGCATGGCTCGGTCGGGGAAGATTTTTGAGCTTGTCATAATCCTGTGAGCGGGTGTTGGTGTTTTCAATCACGGCGCAAACAGGTGCACCGCAGGTCACACCGTCAACCAGCCCTGACACGACCTTGGGTAAATCCGCTTCTTTGCGGGGGGTTGAAAAGCTGTTCTGCCCGGGGGCGCGCCTTTTCATAAAAGCGCAAAGCTTGTCCATATCAATTTTTTCACCTGCGGGGATTCCGTCAACAACACAGCCGATACTCTCGGAATGTGACTGACCGAAAACCGTGTAGCAGATATTTTTGCCAAAACTACAAGACATTGCATTTACCTCCCAAGGAAATAAAATCTTCAAAAAATGATGGATAAGATTTGTTGACCGCCTGCGCGTTGGTGATTGTAATTTCACCGCCGGAGCAAAGTGCGGCAACGGCGCAGGACATCACCATTCTATGGTCATTGAAGCTGTCAACACAGCCTTTAAAGCAGACCGTCGGATTTCCTTTTATTATAAGAGAGTCGGGCAGCTCGGTTACGTCTGCACCCAAAGCATTGAGGGCAGTTGCCACAGCTGAAAGACGGTCGCTTTCTTTTATTCTTAATCTGCCTGCGTTATATATTTTGGTTTCACCTTTGGCAAAGGCGGCAACCACCGACAAAATCGGAACCAAATCAGGAATCTGCGAAGCGTCAATATCAACAGCGTGAAGCTCAGCAGATTTTACGGTGACGCTGTCCTCAGCCCAATCAACCTGAGCGCCGAAACGGCTGAGGAGATTGACGATTTCTTTGTCACCCTGCAAGGAGTTTTTAAAAACTCCGTTGCATTTTACCTCGCCTTTTATGGCGGCGGCTGACAAAAAGAACGCCGCATTTGACCAGTCACCGTCGGAGGAATAGACCTCATTGCAAACGGTATATTTGGACTTGGCATCAACACGGTAGGTTGTACCTTCAACGGATACATTCACGCCAAATTCGCCCATTGTTCTCACGGTCATATCAATATATTTTTTTGATTCAACAGGCGGCAGAATTTTAATTTCTCCTCCGCCAATCACGGGCAGAGCAAAAAGAAGACCCGTGATAAATTGTGAGCTGACGTTGCCCTCAATTTCGAAGACTGAGGATTTAAGCTTACCTTTTACGCTGAGCGGAAAACTGCCCAGGCCGTCAAAAGAGCAACCGTTTTGCTTCATCACCGTAACAAGAGGATCAAGCGGCCTCTCGGAAAGTCTGCCCCTGCCTGTAAACCGGCTGTCAGACCCAAGCGCCGCCGCAACGGGAATCATAAAGCGCAGAGTTGAGCCGCTTTCACCACAGTCAAGAGTGGCATTTCTGTTAAGATTTGCTCCGATTGGTTTAACTGATGCACCAAGGGAATCAACGCTGATTTGTGCTCCGAGAGAGTTGAGGCAGGAAATTGTGGCGTTGATGTCTTCAGAGACGGCAGAAAAATTAACCCTGCTTTCTCTGTCGGCAAGGGCGGCACAAATCAACGCTCTGTGAACGTCTGATTTTGAAGGAATAGCCCTTACCTCTCCTGATATTGAGTTGCCGTTAAGTTTAACATCCATAATCAAATACCGCTTTTAATAAAATCAAGAACCTGCTCAACAGGCACTTTTCTGAGAACGCATTTTCCCATTTTTTCGGGAACTACAAGGCTGATTGTTCCGCCCGCACGCTTTTTATCGTTGAGAGTTACATCATAAAGCTCTTCAGCCGAAAAATCGGTCTTTGTGGGCAATGAGTTGTTGACAAGAGCTTCAATGATTTCATCGGTACAGTTTTCTTCACTCCAGCCAAAAGCAGAGGAAGCTTTGGCGGCAATGACCATACCGATTGCAACAGCATTGCCGTGAGGAATTCCGAAGTGACTGCACTTTTCAACTGCGTGACCGATTGTGTGGCCGAAATTGAGAAGCTGACGCTCGCCCTTATCGTGTTCATCAGCTTCAACCACGTTGCGCTTAAGCTCAACACAACGGGTGATTATTTTTTCGATATTGGCTTTTACATCGCCGTTTTTTACAAGGTTGAAAAGCTCTTTATCAAAAATCACACCGTATTTTATAACCTCCGCCATACCTTCCGAAAAGGTTTCGGGTTCAAGGGTATCGAGTGCATCATAATCACAAAGCACCAAATCAGGCTGATAAAACGCGCCTGCCAGGTTTTTGCCAGCCTTGAGGTCAACGGCTGTTTTTCCGCCCACAGAGGAATCCACCATAGCAAGGAGGGTTGTGGGAATCTGCACAAACCGTATTCCCCTGAGGAAAACCGCCGCCGCAAAGCCTGCCATATCGCCTGTGACACCACCGCCGAGTGCCACCACAACGTCACTCCTTGTGACACGGTTTTCTGCCATAAACTCAAGCAATTCGGCAAGTGTATCGATATTTTTCGATTGTTCGCCGTTAGGAAATACAAACTCGGCTGTTTCGTATCCCGCAGAAGTAAAAGATTCTTTTACTTTTCGGAGATACAAAGGAGCAACCTTATCATCGGTGACAATCACAGCCTTGCAGGTGCCGAAAAGCGCCTTGCATTTTTCACCTGCCGAAGCCATTATTCCTTTTTCTATAACCACATCGTAGCAACCCGATGCTTTAACTCTTACTGTTGCTGACACGCTTATCAGCCCTTTCCTTTTTCTGTGTGCCGTCTTTAAGAAGCTCGATGAGTGTCTGTTCATCATTTGCCTTAATGGCATCACTGTATTGCTTTAAATTCTCTATGAGAGTATCAATTTCAAAAACTATGTTTTCCTTGTTTTCTAAAAACAGCTCTGTCCACATTGTTTCGTTAAGTCTGGCTACTCGTGACAAATCCTTATAGCTTCCCGCCGAAAATCCTCGCTGATCCATTGCGTTGGGGCTTTTGACATAAGCATTTGAAATAATGTGAGGAAGCTGTGAGGTGTAGCCGATTACTCTGTCGTGCTGTTCGGGAGTGGTAAACTGTACCCTGCCGAAGCCTATTGAAAGAAACAAATCTCTTGTCTTTTCCCTGGTGGGAATGCTTGCACTGCTTTGAGGAGCAAGAAGCATTGTTGCACCTTTGTAGAGGTTTGCCCTCGAATGGCGGAAGCCTGAAAACTGAGTACCGGCCATAGGGTGACCGCCGATGAATTCAAAGCCGTGCTCGTCTGCCACGGGATAAAGCTCACGGCAGACATTTATTTTTGTTCCGCCGCAGTCAACAACAACTGCGCCCTTCTTGAATTTGTCTGCCTTTTCTTTAACATAATCAATGGTGCCCTGAGGATATGCCGAAACAATCACAAATTCACACTCACCGATATTTTTGTCACTGAGAGCTTCATCAACACTTCCCACAAGCTCAGCGGCAAGAATTTCGCTCTCTTTTATATCAAAGCCCAGAACGGTATGGCTAGTGTTTTCTTTTATGGCTTTAGCCATTGAGCCACCGATAAGACCTAAGCCTACAACTCCGATTTTCATAACATCAACCTCAATCCATTGTTTTGCCCACAACATTCAGAATGTTCTGAACATCCTGCGAAAGCTTCGCAAAGCGTTCCGGAGTCAGAGACTGAGGTCCGTCGCACAAAGCGTGCTCAGGGTCATTGTGAACCTCTACCATAATTCCGTCTGCACCGACTGCTGCCGCCGCAAGAGAAAGGGGATGCACCATATCGGCAATACCTGCCGCGTGGCTCGGGTCAACAACAACGGGAAGGTGCGACATCTTTTTGAGCATGGGAACAGCCGAAATATCAAGGGTGTTTCGTGTGGCAGTTTCAAAGGTGCGGATTCCTCTTTCACAGAGAATAACATTTTCATTGCCGCCTGCCATAATGTATTCCGCGCTCATAAGAAGCTCCTGCAAGGTGTTGGCAAGACCTCGCTTGAGGAGAATGGGCTTGTCGGTTTTACCCAATTCTTTGAGCAGCTCAAAGTTTTGCATATTTCTTGCGCCCACCTGAAAAACATCAACATTTTCAACAAAAAGCTCAATGTGGGCGGCATCCATAATTTCGGTAACTATTGGCATTCCCGTTGTCTGAGAAGCGGCCTTGAGAAGGCGGATGCCTTCATCACGCATTCCCTGAAAAGCGTAGGGTGAGGTTCTCGGCTTGAACGCACCGCCTCGAAGAAGCTTTGCACCTGCTGATTTGACATCGCAGGCAATTGAGCAAATCTGCTCTTCCGACTCAACAGAGCAAGGACCTGCAATCATCTGAAAATGTCCGCCGCCGATTTTAACACCGCAGATGTCAACAACAGTATCGTCAGGGTGAAACTTACGGTTGGCTGACTTGAACGGCTCAGAAATACGGGTTACGTTTTCTACCATATTGAGCCCCTGAATCAGGTCAATATCAAGACGGCTGGTGTCACCCACAAGGCCGACGATTGTGCTGAATTCACCGTTGCTGATGTGAACGTCAAGCCCTTGGCTTTTAAGCCATGCTGTGAGTATTTCAAGCTGTTTTTGGTCTGTTTCTTTTTTTAATGTCAAAACCATAAAAATACCTCCGAAAAAACAAAAAGTTCCGTAGCGTTTCACTACGGAACTAAAGCTTTAAAAATTGCGTTAGTTTGTTATTTTTACCGCAGGGAAACAGACCTTATCGTAAAAACGGATAAAGTAAAAGTAAAAATATTCATTGTAAAAACGGTTGAACATTTTTCTGTCTCCTTTTGGATGTCGGAAGCATTGTAGCACTTTAAAGCGCTGATGTCAACAGTTTTTTGAAAATTTATTTTTTATCCGCTTTTTCTTGGGATTTTTTTATTCCGCCGTAAACTGCACAGGTTGCCACCGCCAAAGCGCAAACAACCCCTGTGACAACGAGCACTTTCTTTTTGACGGCAGTGTTATCAACAGCCTTTCGGGTCAGGTTTACCGTATCTGTGCTGCTTTCACCCGTTTTAACCGTTTCGCTGTTTATATCAGTTTCGGCCTTTTTGAAAGTAAAGTCATCTTCCTCAACTGAGGCGGTTTTGGGCGTCTTTGTTTTATTTTTCTCCGTCGATTTTATCTCAGAATTTTCACTCTCAGGCTTAACGGAATTTTCATTGATTTTACTCAAGTCAAAGCCAAACACATTTGACGCTGAACCGTCACAGTCGCAAAGCTGAACAGAAAGCTGACTGTTTTCAAGTATCCCGAACTTGGCACCAAAAAGAATTTCATAGCTTATTGTCTTGGTCAGCTCATCGCAGGTCATTGCACATTCGGCATTATACATTTCACTGTTATATTCTGCTGTTCCGTCGCCCTTGAGCCGAATTGCTTCACCTGCGTTATAGTAAAGGATAATGCCCGAATTTTCAGCATCGGCAAATTCACTCAGACTCATTGTGATACACAGAAAAAGCTGATTGGCCCGCGTGTTCGGAATAACCCGCATTAAAGCAAATTTTACTTTGTTGTTAAAGCCGTCAGGGCTTTCAAAGGAATAGCTCTGAGCGCCTGACCACTCAGCATTACCGGGAACACCGTCAAGCTCCACAGCTGTGCAACTGAGTGCACAGCAAAAGGAGATTGTAACAGCCAGAACAAAAGCGACTGTTCTTTTAATCATATCATCACCTGCTCAGTTAATTTTAAGGGTAATGATTTCAAAGGGCTTTGCAATAAATCTAACCTTATTGCCTTCAAGCTCAACTTCGCCGATTTCATTTTCCATCATATCGCAGAGCTTGGCAGATTTAACCTCAAAGCCGAAGTCAAGCTCAACTGATGTGCGCTTGTTGTAGGTTTCATAGCCTCTGAGGATAAGAGAATCACTGTCCTCTGCCATTTTGAGGGTTTCAACAATAAAGTTGTCGGCATTGCAGGTTACAAATGAATATTCAGCAGGCAGGCAACCCTCCTGCTTTGAAACAGGGATTGCAACCATAGGATTGTTGAGGTCATATGCCATCTGCACCGTGCCTGCCTCACGGAAATCACCGCTGTGGGGATAGAGAGAATATGTAAACGAGTGAACGATTTTGTCTGCATTGGGGTCGGGATGAGTTCCGCACTTGAAGAGAGAAAGCTTCATTGTGCCGTCCTTCACATTGTGGCCGTATTTACAGTCATTCATAAGGCTGATACCGTAATCGTACTCAGCCATATCCATAAACTTATGAGCACAGACCTCGAACTTGGCAGCATCCCAGGATGTGTTCTGGTGGGTGGCACGCTGAACATTACCGAACTGAATGTCGTAGGTTGCTTTGTCGGTGTTTACATTTACATCGAAAGCCGCCTTAACCATATAATGCTCCTGTTTCCAGTCAGAGGTGGTGATAAAGTCGATTTTGGGTGAATTGTTGTAGAAACAGATTTTCTGGCAAAAGTCAGAATCAAGGAATTTACGCTTGATGTTAAAACCGAAGCGTTCGCCTTCATCAAAGAAGCTGACTTCCTCAACAGAGTTGATTTCATACATCTTATCTTCATAGTAGTTGGAGATTTCCCAGTTGTCATAGCAATAGGGATAATCCTCATAAGCCTGGATAACATTTGCTCTTCCGCCGTCGCAAAGAACTTCTCTGTTGTTAGCTTTATCGAAAATTCTCGATATTGCGTAATCATCACTAAATTCAACGATATAGTGCTTTGTTTCAAGGGTTTTACCATTTAATTTATAATCAGCAACACTCTTTTCAGGTGTAACCACCTTGTAGCCGTGAGCAGGAATATCCTTAACATAAATCACTTCTCCGTCATATTCAACAGCAGAGCTGTTTTTAAAGGAGTTGGGGTTAAACACCACAAGACCGCCGTCTGTTTTGATGTTTTTAACAATAGTTGCTCTTGCACCGTCAAGAACGCTGTTGCCCTTATCCTTGACGATTGCATAGTCAATATCGCACCGGTCGTAAACAGATGCAATTGATGAGCCGGGAAGAATATCGTGGAACTGATTGAGAAGAATTGTTTTCCAGCCGCTGTTGAGCTTTTCGCGGTCATAGCTGAAGCCTGTGAGCTTCTTTGCCATATATGCTGCGGCCTCTGCATTCTGATAAAGGAATTCACATTTGCGGTTGTTCTTTTTGTTTTTGGCAACCGATGTATATGTTCCGCGGTGGAATTCAAGATAAAGCTCACCGACCCACTTGGGAAGCTTGGGATCATTTTCAAGCTTCTGACGCATTCTTTCAACATAATCTCCTGCAAACTCAATCTGTGTTTTGGGAATGCCGGGAATACCTCTTTTAAGTCGGCGGTAGTTCTCAATATTCTCATCCGTGGGTCCGCCGCCTCCGTCACCGTGGCCGAAGGTTACAATTGAATTGTTGTTGAGCTCCTTGGGCTCATAGCGTTCATAAGAGCCTTTTACCCACTGAGCGTCAAGCATAGGTGTGTATGATGCGCCGTGACCGGGGGTTCCTGCTCTTTTGGCTGTGAGGAAGGTAGCGAAAACGCTTGTTCCGTCAATACCGTACCAATTAAAGTTATCATGCGGCATACGATTAAACTCATTCCAGCTGATTTTTGAGGTGACAAACTTGTTGATGCCGCATTTCTGAAGAATCTGAGGCATTGCGGCACTGTAGCCGAAAACATCGGGAAGCCAGAGCATTGAGTTATCTTTATCAAATTCCTGCTTGAAGAAGCGTTTGCCGAAAAGGAACTGACGCACGAAGCTTTCACCGCTCATAAGGTTGCAGTCAGCTTCAAGCCACATTCCGCCCTCGACCTCAAAACGACCCTGCTTGATGAGCTCTTTAACGTCTTCATAAAGCTCGGGAGCATCCTCCTTAAGGAAATCAAAAAGCTGAGCCTGAGAAGACATAAACTTATACTCGGGATATTTTTTCATCAGCTCAACAACACTTGAAAATGTACGCTGAGTTTTTTCTCTTGTCTGGTCGTAAGTCCAGCGCCAGGCAACGTCAATATGAGTGTGGCCGATGCAGGAGGCAATTGTTCTGTCATCTCCGCAGATTTTTGTATAAAACTCTTCCTCCATATAATCACTTGCTTTTTTTGCAGACTCAACAAATGAAGCTGAGCCGGGTGCCCGCCAATCCACAAGACAAAGTGCATCACGAAGGCACGGCTTGATTTTGTTAAATTCCTGAGAATTGTCATCAAGAACCTTCAAAGCCTCGTAGGGAACTTTTATATCATAATAAAGCTTTTCAACATCGCGTTGAAAAAGGCAAAGCTCACAATGAAATTCACACAATTCACCCTGAGGAACAGAATAGGAATAAACGTGAATATCCTGCTCAGCTTTGGTTGAATCAAGCTTAAGATAGCGGTGGTTGCAGTCCATACCGCGCACAAGCCTGCCATCAACATAAACCAGATACTGAGGCTCCCAATGCTGAGAGCTGACAGGTGTGCTGGCTACATAAAGCTCCACATCTTCGCCCCGAAGCTCTTCAGGAATTACCAGATGGGTATAAAACCAGCGGTGCTCCTCGGGGTCGGTGCCCCAACGCTCGTATTCACCGAAGGAGTCCCAGGATTCCATATCGGCGGGAACAGCGTTATCTGTTTTGTAGCCGCATTTTTTTGTTTTGATGTCGGTGATTTTAATTCTCACAGGGGTAATCTGCTTTTTAAGCTCACCGAGCATAGTTTCGATTTTTTTCATTGATAAATCATTTAATATCATAAGCTTTACCTCATTAGTTTATACAACTCTTCAACATATTCCGCGTTGGAAAAATCCGTGGCGGCAACGTTTGCTTTTATTCTTTCCTGAAGCTCTGTGTTGCGTATAAAATCTGCAATTCCCTTGGCACAGGCTTTGTTTTCAAGGGGGACAATCACACCGTCAACGCCGTGGTTAATCTGACTGCGAGCAGTGGAATAATCGGTTATCACAACCGGCTTTCTGAGAATCAGAGCCTCATTCACCGTCACCGCGTTGCCCTCATACCTCGACGGCTGAATATAAAAATCGCACCGCTTGATGTAGGGATAGGGGTTTGATTTTTTGCCGAGAATAATGACGTTGTTTTCCATTCCCGCCTTTTTTATATTTGACTCAATCAGCTGAGTATCCGTTCCGTAGCCGATTATGTACCACTTTGCGTTAATTCCGTTGGTTTCGGTCAGCTCCTTGCAGATAAACGGAAGATTGTCAAAGTTTTTGGCTGTGCAGAATCTTCCCACAGAGAGCAACCGAATTGCACCGTCATCAGGCATTTCGTCACACGGGCTGAACTCATCTGCCTTTTTTTTAATAAAAGCTTCGGGGTGCATGTTTGGAATGACCGCGATTTTGCTTTCAAGCTCAGGAAACGCTTTAAGAAAGCTGTTGGAAACCTCGTCGGAAATTGAGATAATTCTATGGAATTTATTCCACATCTGAAGTTCCGAGCTTTTGTCAATTTCAACGGCAGAATAATCCGTGTGAATCCACGCAATCTTCACCTTGCCCTTTGTTTTGTGGGCGGCAAAATAGTGGGGCGTAAGGAAGCTGATTACAAGATCGTATTCCGCATCAGAAATCATCGGCATAAACCTGACCGTGTGCTTCTGGCTGTATTCCAGCACAACACCCGTGCCGTCGGTGAGATTGTTTTTTCGGATAAATTCATCTGCTTTTTTCTTGCCAATGAATCTTCCCAAAGCTACACCGAATTTCATTTTTTTGAACACCTGCGAGGCAGGCACAGCCATACAGGCATAAGCCGGGTTTTCGGGCAGAAGATTTACCTGCTTGGGAATAAAATCAAAAAGCTCGCCCATATGCCTTTCAAGAAATAAGTCCACACTGACCTTATTGTAATCAATATTGTTAAGGAGGCCGAGCAATGCTCTTTCCGCACCGCCCAATTCCATTGAATGGGTCACAATCAATATTTTTTTCAAAGCCTCACCTCCGACAATGTTAATCCAATTTATTATAATATTGCTGTTTTTCAATGTCAACAAAAAACCGCTATAATTCAATATGTTCACCTTATAAAGCTTAAAATAAATCAAAAAAGCCGTGGGGATTTCCACGGCTTAAAAGCTTTAACCTTTTGCTTCTGCTGAAGAAACTATTGTTTCATCAGCTTTTTGTGCTTTTTTGGTGAATGAGTTGTTTTTCCACCAGGACCAGACTGAGCTCAGCGCAGTGAACACGAAAGAAATGTAGTACGTCAGCGTATCCATATCTGCCTCATTTTTTGTAATTCCGAAAATCACAAAAGCCTGATTTATAAGTGCGGCAACGAGCACCGCAGTTCTGACCCAGGTTGAAAATTCAACACCCTTTAAATTTATTTTATTCATCATTTAACCTCCTTAAATCATCAATTCTTCTGTGGGCAGATTTGGCTGAATCTTCAACCTTAACCATACGCTCCACAAGATTGTTATGCTTTTCCACCTTTTTCTCAAGGAGTGAAATTCTGTAAACCGTCAGCCTGTTTGAAGCAATAATTCCCCCGATTGTCCCCAGCAAAGTGCCCGAAAAAGAGAAAAGAGCAATTAAAATATCGTTATTCATTCTAAACCCTCGTACAGTATTCAAGACTTATCCAGCCTGAAGGTGTTTTGCCCCAACAGGAATTTGAAACCTTACTGACGGTGCAGACAACTCCCCTGACATAACCGTTACATTCCTTGCCCGAATTAAGATTTTTAATCTGCTGTCTGGCGTTGAGAGTGAAGCTTCGGAACTTTTTGATCGCATAATCCGTGCCTGCACCCGAGCGGACGTTCAGCACACCTGCAGTTACCTTATACATTCCTTTTTCATATTCCTTCGGCGGTGTGTAGCTTTTTGAAAAAGCCTCAGGGTCTTCGTATTTGTCGGTTTTCAAATCCTTTACCCCCAAGTGGAGATGTATCCCGGTTGCCTTGCCTGTTTTTCCTGTTTTGCCAAGCTTCGTCCCCTTTTTAACAGCCTGACCTTTTTTAACAAGAACACTGTCGAGGTGGTAATGAAGCAGTTTTTTACCGATTCTCGGATATGCAACCCATACGTATTTAGCACCGTCGGAAGCCACGCCGCAGGAAAGCACGGTTCCGCTTTCGATTGCATATTGCACAAGCTTTTTGGAATACGTACCGTAATCTGTTCCGTAATGAAATTCCGAAGTGTTGCCTGCCGTGGTGGAAATTTTGTTTCTTTTTCCGTAAGACGAGGTGAGATAATGCTTTTCACCGCCAAAAATCAGATTGCTTATTGCGCTCACTTTGACACCTCCTTAAATTGCATCGTAATACATTTCGGGGTATTTAACCTCGAAAACGGGAGTGTTGTTTTCATCGGTATAATCCGAAGCAAGTCCTGTGGGTGAAAGCACCTCCACCGCGTTTCTTCCGTCGGACGGGACAGCATTGATTGTGTAGGAAATTGCAATAACATTCACGGGCTTTCCGCTTGCGGCCGCTATAACAGCGCCAAGGTTTGTATTGACAGCGTCAGCAAGGTAATTTGAATATTTGCATCCTATCACACTGCTGAAGGGAATTATATTAAATCCCTCGCGTACGGTCGATTCGGAATCGAACACAGACGTTACAGCCCGATTATGATAGTCATCGGTGGGCGAATTCACCTGATAAAGAACAGGCTTAACCCTAACCTTGGTTTCCTCCTGAGCGTCAACGATAATGTGTCCGCTGAGAGTAACGTTGTAGTTGCCCGTTAATCTATGTTTACTGCCCGACACCCACATCGGCTCAATCGAGGTTGTGAGCGTTATATAATTTTCTTTGGTGTCGCCTCTCCATGCAACCTGCTTTGTAACAGGCTTTGGCTGAGGATTTTTTGAGTTAATGCTGCTCTTTGCCGCTTCAAGCAAAAGAGTGCCCATAAACCTTATGTATTTCAGCGTGGATTCGGCAACTGAGTTTTGAGAAACAAAGCGATCCGACCATACCACGGTGCAAGCGTTCATTGAATACATATAAGCAGCATAGTTTGTTGCAATAGGGGCATTTGTTTCAACAAATTCAGAGCTTGCATACGCATCTGACAAGGAAAGTCTGCTGTCAAACTTCGAAACCATACGATAGATTTCATTACCCTGTGTCATATCGTTTGATTTAATGTAAATCTTTTTTCCTATGCGGTTCATATTCTCACTTTCAAAGTCGCAGTAAAACACGCATTTTTCACCGCTGATCATTTCCATAAGTGAAATGACCGGGATTGTTTCAGGCTCAGAAAAAGCTCCGTCACCCTTGTTTTCGGCAGGACTCATCTCAAAAAAGTGGTCGTAATTGACAAACGGCGACACACCGCCCGAATTAAGCTTTGATTTGCTGAACAACGCTTCGGGGCTGACAACGGGCAAAACCACAAATTTCACTTTGCTGTGAAGAAAATTCAGGTTTGCATCATTTTTGTAATTCTCACACAGGTTTTTGAAAAATCCGCCGAGAGCGCGCAAGGTGATATAGCTTGAAGCAAAATGATTGGCTGTGACAAAAATCACCCTGTCATAATCCTCACCTGTAAAGGTAAAGGACATAATATCATTGCCCGAATAGTCCTGACCCTCAACATTTGCGGTTACGTAAGTAGGATACTCTTCCGCAAGGCGGGAAAAGATTACGTTATAGACTGAATGAATATCGTTTTCATCAACCTGTGAGTAGTCGTCAAGCATAAAATCGGCAGAAAGCTCAAAGCTGTCATCCTGCCACAAAAGATGAACGGCAGATTCATCTGAGGTTATTCCGCCCTCTCCTGTTTCAGTGTTTACGGGAACAAATTCCGCAAGGTCGTTGTTAGCTCCTTCAACAATTCTTTGGGTTACGACGTTTGTTGAAATCACAACGCCGTCGCCGTTTTCACCCACTATACCGATTTTGAGAATACCCGTTTTTCTGAGGCATTCTTTGGGAATTTTACAAACTCCCGTATCGTCAAGCTCAACAGCGTAGCACACATCCTCTATTGCAAAAACAGCCGTTCTGGCAAAGCCCTTCCAATCAGAGTTGAAGTTAAAAGCGCAGGTGTCATAATTGACACTTCCGCTGGTTGTCATAGGTCTGCCCGAGAGTGTGAGCAGATTTCCGTTTGCATATAAATTAAGCAGATTCAAGTAAATCTTCCTCCTTGTTGTAGTAATTTTTCAGCTTGTGTGCTGTGTTTAACAGCTCACGCTTCTGTGAATAAAAAATAAGTCTTTTCTGTTTTAACTGATAGATTTTATCTGTTTCGTGGTTTTCGGCAGCTTCTTTGATACCGGCGGTTGTCTTTTTTATAAGCTCGTCCATATTCTCTGCTGCCTTAAAATAATCGACGCTAAGGTCAGTTATTGTTCTTTCCATACAGCGGTTACCTTTCCTTTATCAAATTCAAGTGTTATTTTAACGCCGAAAATTCGGCTGTAGTTTTCTATTTCATCAACTGATACGGGACGTTTTCCCTTTTCGGCAGATAAAATATCCTTTTCCCTTACCCCTGACATTTTTGCAATGTCCTGTGCGCTTACGTCGTAAGCTGTTCTTATATTTTTTAAAACAATTTCCGTTTTGCCTTGCTTGTTAAGACGCGAAGCAAGAATTTTAAGCGAATTTTCAGCAAAAAGCGGAACAGCCTCTCTGCCCGAGAGATTGCGGAAATACATCACCAACGGTTCAAGGTATTCTTCAATTATTTCCACCCCCTTGTTCTTTGCCGCATAGACCGCCCTTTGGCTAAGACCAAGCTCACCTGCGCACTGACTGACGCTGACCCCATCAAGGCAACACCGCCTGACGGCGTGACGCTGTACCGCTGAAAGCCTGGTATCAATTATGTGGTTTACGAGATGTGCCATATCAATATTTCTCACTCTGTTGACCACGGTTTCGATTGAGTCCATCGCCTCCTGCGGAGTAAAAAGATGCTCTTTCATACAGCGCAGGGCAAAATTCGCTTCTTCAATTGAAATCAGATTATCTGTTATGCTGTTCATATACTCACCTCCTTTTGAATAGCACAGCTATTATTATATAAACATTTGTTCTTCTTGTCAAGAGAAATATTAGAAAAACTATTTTTTATTGGAAAACTATTGACTTTTTCAATAGTTTAGCTCATAATATAAGACGTTAAAGGGTGTGTGAATATGAGTATTATTAAAGACTTACGAAACAAAAAAGGGTTAACTCAAGCTCAGCTTGCCCGACTCTGCTCGGTACATCAGACAGCCGTCAGCCAATGGGAAAAGGGAAGAACCGACCCCGACAAGGAGTCTTTAAAAATTCTTTCAGAGGTTTTCGGCGTTCCTGTGGACACTATTATGGGCCTGTCCTCAGGGGACAACAAGGTGATTATCCCCGTGCTCGGTTATGTGAGAGCAGGTATTCCTATTGAAGCGGTGGAGGAAATTCTCGACTATGAAGAAATTTCACCTCAGCTTGCGGCAACAGGCGAGTTTTTTGCTTTGAAAATCAGAGGCAACAGCATGGAGCCGAGAATATGCGAAAATGACGTGGTTATTGTCAGAAAGCAAAGCGATGTTGACAGCGGCGACGTTGCGGTTGTGCTTGTCAACTCTATGGATGCAACCGTTAAAAAGGTTGTAAAAAAAGGCACCAGCCTTTCACTGGTACCTTTCAACACAAATTATGATGTTATGATTTACACCGCCGAGGAGGTTTCGCGCCTTCCTGTAAGTATTATCGGCAAGGTTGTGGAGCTTCGCGGAAAATTTTAGCGCACGCTCACTTCTCCTGACGAAATTATCCCTGCCGTTCCGTCAGGATACTTTACAATTAAAGCGGCATTATCATCTATCCCCTGAGCAAAGGCCTCAATCGGCTCTTTTTCGGGGGATATTATTTTTATATTTTTATTAAGAGTCATGCACCTTTCACGGTAAAAATCAAGGAAATCTCCGCTCTGAAGATTATCAAACTCATCAGAAAAGCAGTCAAGCACCGCTGAAAGAAGCTTCTCCTTGTCACAGCTCACGCTGCCTGCAATATCTTTGATTTCATCCGGGAAAACTGCGGTGGTCGTGTTTATGCCGATGCCCACAATTATATATTCAAGCTCGCCGCCCGAAAATGCGCCCTCGGTCAAAATTCCGCACACCTTTTTTCCGCCAAGCAAAATATCGTTTACCCACTTGACCTGAGGAGCTCTGCCCGCCACTTTTTCAATGGCTTTCATCACGGCAACGGCAGTCATCGTAGTAACCAACGTCGGATTTTTGCCAAAATCCTTTTTAAGAAGAACAGACATATAAATTCCCGTTTTATCGGGCGAATAAAAGCTTCTGCCCAATCTTCCCCTGCCCTGAGTCTGGCTGTCGGCCACTATCACAGTGCCGTGAGGCAAAATCTTTGCCTGCTGTTTGAGAAGCGTATTTGTAGACGTTACCGTTCCTTTTTTTATGACGTTTAATCTCATTTTAACCTCTGCCGTAAAGAGAATTGATTTTTATGAAATACTCTTTGTCGATGTTGTCGATTGTTTCTTTTGTGGTGCGTATTCTCCAGTTGAGTTCGGCAATACCTGGGGTGTTCATTCTCGCATCACTGCCGAAGCCGCACAAATCCTGAAAAGCGATAATCGCGGTGTCTGCGCAGGATTTCCACACAGTTTCAATCACCTTGCGGCAGGCAGGAGCTCTGTAACCGCCCTCGCCCCAATTTCCGCCGTCAAAAGAACAGTAATCAAGGGCATGTTTTCTTTCTCCCTCATTGAGTTCATAAAGCCAGCCGAGAAGAGTGTTATTGTCGTGAGTACCGAGGCAGGCGACCACATTTTTGGGGTAGTTGTGGGGAAGATGCTCATTTGAAGCATCGCCGCCAAAGGCAAATTGAATAACTCTGATTCCGGGGAAACCTGTGTCTTCAAGAAGCTTAACAACGTCTTCACCGAAAACACCCAAATCCTCCGCAATGATTGAGGGATTGTCAAATGCTTTGTTGATAGCATCAAAAAGCTTCATGCCGGGGCCCTTTTTCCACTCACCGTTTCGTGCGGTTTTGCTGCCGAAGGGTACTGCCCAGAAGGAGGCAAGACCTCGGAAATGGTCAATGCGCACGGTGTCATAAATTGAAAGCTCTTGGCCAAGACGACGCACCCACCAGGAGAAGCCGTCTTTTTCCATAACATCCCAATCATAAAGAGGGTTTCCCCAGAGCTGACCGTCTTCGGAAAAATAATCGGGCGGAACACCTGCAACCTCGTCGGGCACGAAGGTGTCTTTATCAATTTTGAATATATCCACATTGCTCCACACATCGGCACTGTCCATTGAAACATAAACAGGCATATCTCCGAGGATTTTGATGCCGTTTTGGTTTGCGTAGAGCTTTATTTCATTCCACTGCTTGAAGAAAATATACTGCACGAATGCCCAGAAATTCATCTGCTCGGCATACTGCTCTTTGTTCTGAACGCAGGTTTTGTAATCGCGCTGAGAGTCGTTCCATTTCCACCAAGGGGTTTCGCTGTTATTATTTTTAACAGCCTTAAAAAGTGCAAAATCCTCCACCCAGAAATGCTCTTTTGTAAAAGCTGACACAGCCTGCTTTTCTTTTTCTCCAATGTTGGAATAAGCCTTCTTCAAAAGAGCCAGCTTTTTTTCACGGACAAAGTTATAGTCTGCGGTGTAGGGTGTGCCGTCATAACGGCAGGCATTAACATCCTCTTGGGAAACAAGACCGTCTTTCATAAGAGAAACGGGGTCAATAAAAAGGTAGTTGCCTGCAAAAGCACTTTCGCTTTTATAGGGTGAATTTACCTCATCAACAGGATGAAACGGAAGCACCTGCCAATAGGTAAAACGGGTTTCTTTCAAAAAGTCGATAAAATGCAGGGCGTCTTCATCAAATCCTCCCACACCGAACGGACCGGGGAGAGATGAAACGTGCATAAGCACGCCTGCGGTACGCTTTGACATAAATTCACAGCCTTTCAAACAAACACAGTCTTTCTAAGATTATATTCTAACCAGCTTTGCCTGTCAATAAAATAAATTTCAAAAAAATCACCGTACCTGTGCACGGTGATTTTGATATTAGTTATATTGGTATCCTTTGCAAGTAGCTGTCATGTTTCCATCGTTGCCAAAAGCGATATCCACAGTCCCTATTGCTGATGTCCCGTCTTTATAATTCACGGTAAAAGTAACTGTATCTTTGAACGTTGAAAGCGGAATATCGGGATTTTTATCAATTGCCTCGTCCATTTCTGCAGAGTGACGCCAATGAATTCTCATTTCACCGTCATTTTTAAGATATTCCTCTGCACTAATTGTCAGCTTTTTACCTTTTTCCCATGTTGAATATGTTGTACCGTCAAAAGCCATTACTCCGTTTGCGTTTTTATCATATTCCATATAGCCATAATCTGACTCATTAGTTATGCAGATATTTTCCATATCTTCCGCATTTTTTATATCCAATTTAAAACTGTTCATCATAAGATGATTGATTATCGTGTTGTCACCGCATCCGCAAACCGACACACATGATTCAGCAACATCATTTTCAGAGCATATTTTTAAATTTTCTGATTTAATTTTGTCAAAAACAGCTGTTCGTTCAGCTTC
>JAGBHX010000110.1 GCA_017935265.1 Clostridia bacterium
CTGACGATATAAAATCAATGGTAAGAGGCTTTATGATTGAAAGCTACATTGAAGACGGCGCACAGAAGATCGGTGAAGGAATTTACGGCAAATCCATAACAGACCCCTGCCTTGGCTGGGAAAAGACTGAAAGACTCATTTTGGACATTGCCGATTTAACATAATATAAAAGCAATTGCCCCCTGCTGACGGCTAATCGGCAGGGGGTATCTTCATTTTTACCCTAAAAAGGGGGTGTGACCAACACCTTGCGATGTTGGCCACAGAGGGGGGATATAATATAAAGATGCTGTCAAATATCAATAACGAAGCCCTAACTTCGTTTAAATATTAACATAAAACAAATTTCCTGTCAATACTTTTTATCAATACCAGAGCCAGCCGAAGAGAACAATAATAATAATCCACTGAACAATTGTATAGCTTACATTAAAGTCGCAGGTAGCTTCGGCAACAACCTTGCCATTTGTATCAGTAACTGTGCAGGTAACAGTTGCATCACCTGTGCCGGCAGCATAAACATTACCGTTTTCATCAACAGTAACAACTTTAGTGTTTGATGATTTCCATGTAACAACTGAGCCTGCAGGAACGTCTGAATTGAGAGCAAGTGCCTTTTTATCTTTATAATTCATTGCAACACTTGTTTCGTTGAGAGCAAGACCTGTAGAATAGTTTACTTTCGGGGTAAGCACTACTGTCTTTTCACCGTCAAGAACTGAACAGTTAGAAATTACAACAGTGATGTCGCCTGATTTGAAATTACCGCCGTTTGACTTTACAAAGGTTGCTTTGTAGAATGAACCGGTTTTTGAATAAAGTGATGTCAAAGCAGCAGAAGCCTTGCCGTTGGAAACATTTTTCTCGTCCATGCCCTGGCCGCCTGCGCTGAAATATGAGCTGAGAGCTTCACCGCGCTCAAGCTTAACACATCTGTAACCGCTTACAGCTTTGAACTGAAAATCAAGGCACTGATATTTACCTGAAACAAGGTTCAGAGAAACAACAACCTGTGAGTCATTTTCACTTACAACTGTGAGAGAAAATACGGGGTTTGAATAAGTTGCTGCACTTGAAGCGAAACCGCCCAAAGCAAACAGCATAACTGCACATAATACGATTGAAATGATTTTTTTGATTGAATTTTTCATTTTAATCCTCTCCTTCCAAAGAATGATAATACATAAATCGCTAAAAGTCAACCCATTTTTCGTATAACAAAGCACAACCAGCCATTATTTTCGTGTCTTTCGATAATTTCGAAGCCATATTTTTCGAAAGCAGCAATTACGTCAGGTTCTCTTACATCAATAATGCCGGAGGTAATGAACACAGCATCATCCTGCATAAAAGCACCCACATCCTTACAGAACATAATAATTACATCAGCAACGATATTTGCAACAACAACGCTGAACTTACCGCTGACCTTATCCGTAAGATTGCCTTCATAGGCGGTGTATTTTGAAGAATCAAATCCGTTGAGCTCGGCATTTTCCCAGGCTTTTTTAACAGCAAGCGGATCAATGTCAACACCAACAGCCTTCTGCGCTCCGAGAAGAAGACCTGCTACACCCAAAATTCCGCTTCCGCATCCGACATCAAGAAGCGTGGTTTCGCTGTCAACATATTTTTCAAGAGTTTCAAGGCAAAGCTTTGTTGTGTCGTGTCCTCCGCTGCCAAAAGCAAGACCCGGCTCAATGTCAAGCACAACTCTGTCGCCCGCGTCATAATCATTATCCCAAATAGGATGAATCATAAGCTTGTCGCCGACAGGAAGTGATTTAAAATAATCCTTCCAATTGTTTTCCCAATCCTGATTTCTGCAAACAGAAACGTCAATTTCATTTTCTATGCCTTCTGCGGTGTACCTTTCTGTCAAAAAAGCAACAGCCTCTGTGGGATTTTCGTGTGGCGGAAGATACACGTGAACGAAAGCCTTGCTCCTGTCTTTTTGCAAAAGCTCTTCATCAATGAGGTCAATCTTTGCAATTTCCCAGGCAGCCTCTTCAAGGTCACTGTAATCCTCAATATAAATACCGTAAGGGACAACCATCTGGGCAATATCCCCTGCTTTGTCAACATCGGCAGATTTTACGCCGATTTTAATTTCATACCAATCCATAATATCTTCCTTTAATATTTGTTATGCACATCTTCTGCAAAGCAGAGCAAATCTTTGATTTCAAGTACTGTTCCGTCATCAAGCACAGCCTTACCGTTCATTCTGCCGAAAACCTGATGCTGGTCAGTTATGATAAACTTGACGTCAATCTTGGCGCAACGGTCAATAATCGGCTCAAATTCCATTTCAAAGCGTCCGTCTGAAGATGTAAACGTCCAAGGGTCTGTGTAGCCTGAAGCCGGAATATTGAAGGTCACATCATCAAGCTTATGACACTTTCCGTCATAGAAAAGCATATTTTCACTTGCGGCTGAGGTGTCACCGAAGCCGTAACCGATGTTAAAGCCAAAGGGCTTGCCGTTAACAATTCCGTTACCTGAGCCCCAGTACCAGGTGTTGTCATAGGTCCACACACCGCGGCCCCAGTCAAGAGTGCCGAAATCGGTTTCGGGGTTAAAAATATATTCTTTTCCGTCAAATTTCACCTTACCCGAGGCAGGCATGCAGTTAATTTTCTGATTGTAGTAGAAGGCGGTCTTCTTTTCTTTCCAGGGGGTAGCAATAACCATTGTGTCCATTTCCGGCTGCTTGAGGGTTATATCACACTCAAAGGGCTTGCCGTCTTTAAAATTTTCAAATCTGCACACAATTCTGCGCTCACCTTCTGATTTCAAAAACTTGATATGCAAACGCTTGTCATTATAAAGCACATTGCCTTTATCAGATGTGGAGGGCATATTTGTTTTGCCCATTGGGAAAGATGTGAGAATTGTTTCAGTATGCTCGCACGGAACTTTGAAATCAAGCAGAGAAACAGAATGAAGACCGATATAACCAACATCAGAAACGGTGAAAGCTACACCAAACTGATTTTCTTCTGAGATTACGAGATAATAGTCCCACTCCTTAATGCGGAACTTGGGTGCTTTGATGTCGTTACGGTTATAAATCTGCAACAGCTGCTTTGACCAGCCGGGCTCACGCAAACTGCCGTCATCTTTTAACAAAGGCTGAATATTAGTTACTTCGTGGTTTCTCATAATCATTCTCCTTTTACAGTAATTCGGCTTTAGGTTTAACCTCTTTATGTCCGTGGTTGTAAAGCTTTCTGTTTTCAAGTGCCCACTGCCTTGGGGTAAACTCCCCTGCCTGCACCTCGCCGACAGCCTGAGTCACTTCGTAAATCCGCGCATCAAGAAGGTCAAGCTGAGAAAGAATCTCCGCTTCAAGGAACATCGGGCGAACTGCCGCACCAAACTCCGGCTCGCCGTGGTGAGAAATCACCATATGCTCAATGAGCATCAGCAAATCAGGATTAATTCCAAGCTCACGGCCGCGGATTTCAATATCCATAGCACCCCTTACGAGATGACCTACCAAAGAGCCTTCAACGCTGTAGCCCGAAACAATGCCTGTGTCCGACAAATCAAACTCGCGGATTTTGGCAACATCGTGAAGAATAACACCGCTGAAAAGAAGCTCACTGTCAATGCTGGGGTAAATTTTGCTCACAGCCTGAGCAAGGCGCAAAACAGAAAGGGTGTGATACATCAGACCGCCTCTGATTGCGTGATGAAGTCTGAATGCCGCAGGGCAAACAGAAAGTAGCTCTTTGTTTTCTGAAAGAATAGTCGTAACGAGAAGCTTCAGCTCTTCATTCTCAAAGCTTTCAGCCACCTCATACACAGCATCAAAAAGAGTTTCACCGCTGTACTCCGAGGAAGGAACAAAATCTTCAACCCTTACGTTATCAGCTTCAACTGCAGGGCGGATACGGTCAACCCTGAGCTGTGGCATATCGTTAAAAATCGACTCAGAGCCCCTTACTTTAACAATGGTGTTAACCTTTATTCCGCTGTGAAGCTCTTCTTTATAATCCCAGAGCTTTGCGTTGATTTCACCTGAGCTGTCGGTGAGCATCATATCAAGATAAGAAAGTCCTTTTGCGGTTTTTTTGACCTCAAGGGTTTTAACAAGGCAAAATCCCTCTACCGTACCGTTGTTATTGACAGCTTTAAAATTCATTTTCTGCCTCCAAAATTTATTACATTTTTATTATAACAAAGATATGTTTGTTTTGCAATTATTATTTCTGAAGCGGGTAGGTGTGCAGGCAAACCTCCGGATAAACACCTTTGAAAAATAATTCTGGTCTGAAAATCCGCACTCAACAGCAATATTTTTTATACTCTCGTTAGTATTGAGAAGCATCTGCTCCGCCTTTTCAAGTCTGCAGGAATTTATATATTCACCGATGGTGACTCCGTACCTGTCTTTAAACGTATTCATCAGAGTTGTACGGCTGCATCCGAAAATATCACACATAAGCTCAACTGTCAGCTTTTTATCGAAATTGTTGTTAATGTACTTTCTTGTTCCCGTTGCAAGGTCTTTTGCCTTGGGCGCCATACGGTTGGTCTGAGTCATATATTCGGCAATGAGCTGCAAAATGTTGACATAGCTGTCAAGCTCATCCTGTTTTATAACAGGAATACCTCTTACGGCGTTATTCAGCTGAGCCGCGGTTTCAAAATACATCTCTGATTTTTTGAGAATATTTTCTTCGCTCGACGGCTTGCTGTCGGTAATCTGACCCATAATAACGTAGCCCGAAAGAATACCATAATTGTAAATCGGTGCAACAATTTCAATCAATCCGCAATGGCATTTGTAGGAATACGCCTCCCCCGTTTTACGCACGGTTTCAAATGCCTTCAGGTCAGCTTCAACACAATGCTTTTTGCTCTGAGGTGTACGCTGAACCCTTTGACAAAACCCGGAAAGACTTTCGGGATAGCTTGCAATTTCGTTGTAATCGAGATCGTGCAACGAAATTCTGGCTCCCGTTATCTTATGAAAGTCTTTTAAAATTTCAATTGTATTCAGCTTAGTATCCATAAACATCACTTCGTAAAATTTGTACTATTTTACTAATCATTATACATATTTCTATTGAAAAATCAAGGGGTTAATTGTATTATAATTATAGCGTAATACCATAGGCGGTGATTTTATGAAATACACAATCGGCGTGGATATCGGCGGAACAAACATCGTAGTTGGCATAATTGATGAAAGCTACAACGTTGTTACCAAAGAATCCTTTAAAACAAACGCACCCAGAAGTGCCGAAGAAATCTGTGACGACATTATTTCTTCATACATGCACCTTTCGCAGGAAGCAGGCATAAGCCTTGATGAGATTGAAGAAATCGGCATAGCCTGCCCCGGCATCATCAAAGACGGTGTTGTTGTGTCTGCCACAAATCTTAAATTTACAGACACTCCGTTAAAAAGCATAACCGAAGAAAAAACAGGCCTTCGCTGTGAGGTGTGCAACGATGCAAACGCTGTTGCCCTTGCTGAATATATCGTTTCAGATGACGAAGATATTCACTCACTTGTTGCCGTTACAATCGGCACAGGTATCGGCGGCGGCATTGTTATAGACGGCAAAATTATCGACGGCTTCAACGGCGCAGGTGCTGAGCTTGGCCACATAACCGTTGAAAAAGACGGCAGAAGCTGTGCCTGCGGAAGCAAGGGCTGCCTTGAAACCTATTGCTCTGCAAGTGCCCTTGTTAAAGAAACCAAAAAAGCTATGATAGACCACCCCGACAGCAAGCTTTGGGAAATCTGCAGTGATATAAACGACGTTGACGGCAAAACCGTTTTCAGAGCGGCAGAGCTTGGCGACAAGGTTTCACAGGAGGTTCTCGACACTTTCCTCAATTACCTGAGCATCGGCGTAATCAATATGATTACCCTTCTCCAGCCTGAGGTTCTCTGCATCGGCGGCGGTATGTCGAAAGAAAAGGATGCTCTTATTGAGCCCCTTAAAAAGCTTGTTATTGAAAACAGTCTCACCAAAAACCTTGCAGAAAAAACAACAATCAAAACCGCTGTTCTTTTCAATGACGCAGGTCTTGTCGGTGCGGCGGCCTACATAAGAAGTAAATGACGGTGATATTATGATAATCAAAAACGCATTACTCCAAAACGGAATTTTTGACATAAAAATTGAAAACGGCAAAATTTCTGATATCGGCTCATTTGATGCTGATGGTGACATTGATGCCAAGGTTAAAAGGGTTATCCCCGGTCTTATCGACACCCACATTCACGGCTTTGGCGGAGTTGAC
>JAGBHX010000111.1 GCA_017935265.1 Clostridia bacterium
CTTTTTGTCGATAGCGAAAGACCATATCTTGTTGCTTCGGATTACTCAACAATAACATTCTATGATGATGTTTACACTCGAATAGAGGAATTGCCCGAAGGCGCTGAGCCGGTTTTGTTTTTTGGCGCACAAGTGTGGGAAAATTCTCGTACCGACGGTCTTTCAAAATGGGATCAGTCTATGCAGGATGATATGGTTCAGCTTTTTGAAGACGATGAGGGCAGAGAGTACCTTTGGCTTGTTGAAAACTACACTGACACAATTCTGGCCGCAGGGGAAAACGGGGACGACAAGAAGTATGATGATTTTGATAAGCATTATGTTTATGTTTGTGAAAAACCTTAATTTTAAAACCACTCATCGTGAGTGGTTTTCTTTTGTGATTTTCAGTTGAAATATTTTCGTTTTTGAGATATAATGAAAGTGTAAATTTTGCTTTGGAGGTTATTATGAGAAACATCAAAGTTATAAATTCAGATTGGCTGTTTTCCAAAAACGCAAAATCTGCTCCGTCTGTATGTCCTCAGGATTGGGAAAGCTTAAATCTTCCCTTCACCTGGAACGGTAAGGATGGTCAGGACGGCGGTAATGACTATTACAGGGGCACCTGCTGGTTTGCAAAAGAAATCAAAGCTTCAGATTTGCCTGAGGGCGAAGAGGTTTATTTTCAGTTTGACGGTGTAAATTCCTCCTGCGAGGTGTTCTGGAATGCTGAAAAGCTTGCCGAGCATCACGGCGGCTATTCAACCTTCCGTGTAAAGGTTGAGGGTATAAAGGAAACAAACGTACTTTCGCTGGCTGTTGATAATTCACCCAATGACAAGGTATATCCGCAGAATGCCGACTTTACGTTTTATGGCGGAATTTACCGTGATGTGAGTGTTATCGGTGTTCCCAAAAACCATTTTGACCTTGATTATTACGGCGCACCCGGAATTATGGTAACTCCCGAAATCAAGGGTAACGATGCCGAGGTAGAAATTAAAACTTTTATCAAGGACGACGACAACTGTAAGGTCAGGTATGAAATTATTGCTGACGGTGAGGTTGTTGCTTCTTGTGAAAAAGACGGTGACGATGAAGCTGAATTTAAGCTCGAAAATGTTCATCTCTGGGACGGGCTTCGTGACCCTTACCTTTACACAGCCAAAGCATATCTCATTGAAAACGGAGAGGTAATTGATGAAATTTCCGCCCGTTTCGGTTGCCGCAGCTTCAAAATTGACCCCGAAAAAGGATTTATCTTAAACGGAAGAGAATATCCTCTTCGCGGTGTTTCCCGCCATCAGGACAGGCCTGACATAGGCAACGCACTTCTTCCCGAGCATCACAAGGAAGACCTTGAGCTGATTGTTGAAATGGGAGCAAACACCATCCGTCTTGCTCACTATCAGCATTCACAGGTGTTTTATGACCTTTGCGATGAGGCCGGTCTTGTTCTCTGGGCAGAGATTCCCTACATTTCAAAGCATATGCCCAACGGCTACGATAACACAATCAGCCAGATGAAGGAGCTCATCAGCCAGAATTACAATCATCCCTCAATCGTTGTATGGGGTCTTTCCAATGAAATCACCATTGCCGGTGCGGCTGACCCTGACCTTATCAGAAACCACAAAAAGCTCAATGACCTTTGCCACAAAATGGATAAAACCCGTCTCACTACTGTTGCAAGTGTTACAATGTGCTCAATTGATGCCGAATATGTTCACATCAGCGATGTTCTTTCCTATAACCACTATTTCGGCTGGTACGGCGGAACAACCGATATGAACGGCCCGTGGTTTGACGATTTCCACAAGAAATATCCTAACAAGCCAATCGGTATCAGTGAATACGGTTGTGAGGCTCTTGACTGGCACACATCAAACCCCATTCAGGGTGACTATACGGAAGAATATCAGTCATATTACCATGAGGAGCTTATCAAGCAGATTGCCGACAGGCCTTATCTCTGGGCGACCCACGTTTGGAATATGTTTGACTTTGCCGCTGATGCCCGTGCTGAAGGCGGCGAAAACGGAATGAATCACAAGGGTCTTGTTACCTTTGACAGAAAGTATAAAAAGGATTCTTTCTATGCTTATCAGGCATGGCTTTCGGATAAGCCGGTGCTTCACATCTGTTCCAAGAGATACATTGACAGAGTGGAGGACATAACCAAAGTAACGGTTTATTCAAACTGCAATGAGGTTGAGCTGTTTGCAAACGGAGTTAGTGTCGGCAAGCAGACAAAGGGCAAATATCCCTTCTTTTATTTCGAGGTCAAAAACGAAGGTGAAACCACTCTCACCGCCAAAGCAGGCGAGCTTGAAGATACATCAACAATCCGTAAGGTTGATTCACCCAATGAAGCCTATATCATGAAAGAAGAGGGCGACGTAATCAACTGGTTTGAAATCAACACTCCCGACGGCAGATATTCTATCAATGACACAATCGGCGATATTATGTCTACCTTTGCAGGTAAGGTTGCCACCGTTAAAATTCTTCTCAAAATCAAAAACGCCTTCGCATCAGGCAAAGACGGCGAAGACGGTAAAAAAGGTGGCGGTCTTGAAATTGCAGGCTTCCAGCTCAGTATGGGTATGATTAAAAATATTTACGGTATGGCAAAGGGCTTCACCGTAAAGCGTGCATTTTCAATGATGGGCGGCAAGTTTACAAAAGAGCAGATTCTCGAGGTTAACGCAATGCTCAACAAGGTTAAAAAGCCTAAAAAATAATATTTAGTCAAAACAAAAGGCACCTTCCTAACGGAGGGTGCCTTGAAATTTGTTTAATATTTTCTGCTGAGCTTACTTTCAGCTTCTTCACGGGTAATTTTTCCTGTGTTGCAGTCTGCCATAATCTGAACATCCTTGTCGTTGAGCTTGTAGAAATTCCAGATTAAGTATGCAATAAAGCAACCGATTGCGGGCACCATAACGTAGCTGAACCACAGAACATTAAGTGCGTGCTCACTCTGAACAATGCCGAGTGTCTGCAATTCTTCAAAGCTTTGTACCTCAACTGTAATCCAGCCTGTTGATTTAAGGCCGAGAAGGAACATTCCCAGTGCACCCGAAACGGCGGCCGTGAGCTTGACCATAAATGTCTGAATTGCAAATGTGATGCCCTTTGCTTCAATGCCTGATTTGTACTTTCCGTATTCTGCACAGTCAGGGGTAAAAATAAACATAATAACGCCGATGATTGAAAGGGGAATTGAGCGCAGAACGTAAAGTACAATGTGAAGAATAAGGCTTTCCCAGCCAACAATCCACATTACAAGGCTGAGCACTACCATAAGAACACAGCAGATTTTGTATAGCTTCATTTTGTCAATCTTCTTGAGCATACCGGGAACAAGAAGTGAGAAAACAAGTGACGGAACAGTTCCGCAAGCGGATATAATGAGTGAAATTAAGGTGTTGTTGAAAAGATAATACGAAACAAAAAGTGTCAGCGCGCCGCTGATGTTTGCGGCTGAATAGAAGAAATATCCGAAATAGTAAATGAGAAGATATTTGTTCTTGAAAAGGTAGCTGAACATTCTTTTAATCGTGAAAGCTTCCTCTTCTTCGGGAACGTGACGTTCCTGCAGTCTTTTGTTAACAGGGAGCATTGTAAGAAAAGCAAATACGGCAGTCACGGCGGCAACAACAGCGCAGTTTGCGCCGACATGCTCGCTGAGGAGAACTGTGCCTGCAACGGTGATAAATGCAATACCAACGCCTGCCCAGATGCTCTTGTAAGAAAGCATAGAGTTTCTTTCTTCAATGTTTCTTGTCATTGCCGTAATTGCGCCGTAAATGGGAACGTCACACAGAGTGTAAGCTGTGTCCCAGATTATGTAGCCCACAGCAAACCACCAAAGCTTTGTGGTTTCGCCTGCGCTTGCAGGTATGCAGAAAAGAAGCAATGTTGTCAGGGGAATAAGCACGGTGGAAATTTTAATCCACGGCAGATATTTCTTTCCGCTTTTAAATTTGACTGAGTCAAAAATAACGCCGAAAAGTGCATCGTTAACAGCATCCCAAATTTTAACCGCAAGCATAACAGCGGCTGATTTAACGGGATTGATGCCAAGGAACATCAGGTAAGTTGTCAGATAATTTGCCAGCAAAAAGTAAATTGCGTTCTGACCTGCAAAATAAAGATAATAGCTTTTTCTTTCCCCGGGCTTCGTTTCCCAGCCGAGGGGAGTGGTTTTGAGTTTTTCAATAAGCTTCATAAACACCCACCAATCATATTATATAATTTAATTATATATTTTTTGCTTCGCCGTGTCAATGCGCATTTATTTTTAGAATAAACATTCTCTCCCTTACATAATAATTAACCACAGATATTCGGGAGGGGATTTTTTGCGTGATGCAGTAGATATCCGTGCAGTCGAATTAGGAGAGTACATAGTCAAAAACAATGCAACCGTCCGTGCCGCCGCCAAGGCATTTTCGGTTTCAAAATCGACGGTGCATATTGATGTGACCAAGCGCCTTTGTTATGTTGACCCCACACTTTATGAAAAGGTGAGGACTGTGCTTGACGTTAACAAAGCCCAAAGACACATCCGGGGCGGACTTGCAACAAAAGAAAAGTATAAAAATGCTTCGGATACATAAAATGTAAGGGGGTGCTTTTATGTGTGGAATTGCAGGTCAGGTGTCTTTCTCAGAAGACCTTTTAAACCTGAAGCCTTATTTTTATAATATGTCCCAAAAGCTCAGAAACAGAGGTCCCGACCAGCAGGGGGAATTTTTTTCTCATGAGGTGGTGCTTGTTCACAGGCGACTTAGCGTTATTGACCCCGAAAAGGGAGCACAGCCTATGGAATATGAGCTTGAGGGCGAAAAATATATAATTGCTTACAACGGTGAGCTTTACAACACCGATGAAATCCGCGCTGAGCTCAGCGCAAGGGGAGTGCAGTTTTGCGGCCATTCCGACACCGAGGTTGTTTTGAAGGCATTTGCTCATTTCGGTGAATATGCGGTAAACAAATTCAACGGAATTTTTGCCTTCGCCGTCTGGCAGGAAAAGAAAAAAGAGCTGTTTTTTGCCCGTGACAGAATGGGCGTGAAACCTTTGTTTTTTTCAGTTGTCAACGGCAGCTTTGTCTTTGCATCAGAAATCAAAGCGTTACTTCAACATCGCGATATAAATGCCGAAATGGACATAAATTCCCTTTGTGAAATTATGCTCATCGGTCCGGGTCGCACTCCCGGGAACGGTGTGTTCCGTGGGATTGAAGAAATCCGCCCTGCCCATTGCGGAACCTTCGGCAAAGACGGACTTCGCATCCGCCCTTATTGGCAGTTGATCAGCCGTGAGCACACCGACAGCTTTGAACAGACGGCTGAAAAGGTGCGTTTTCTCGTTACCGATTCTATTAAGCGACAGCTTGTGTCCGACGTTCCCGTGTGCACCTTTTTGTCAGGCGGACTTGATTCAAGCCTTATTACCTCTGTTGCAAATTCCGTGTTCAAAAGCAGGGGAGAAGTGCTCAAAACCTTTTCCGTTGACTATATTGATAACGAAAAATATTTCAAAACAAGCAAGTTTCAGCCCAACAGCGATCCGCATTTTATCGGCGTAATGAGTGATTATCTCGGCTGTGAGCATAACTGGGTCTATATTGATACTCCCGAGCTTGTGGATGCTCTTTATACCGCTGTCGATGCCCGTGATTTGCCGGGAATGGCGGATGTTGACGCGTCAATGCTTCTTTTGTGCAAGGCAATAAGAGAAAAGGGCACCGTTGCTCTTTCTGGCGAATGTGCCGACGAAATCTTTGGCGGTTACCCTTGGTACCGCGACAAGGAAATCCGCGAAACTGACGGCTTCCCTTGGGCACAGTCAACAGCATACAGATTTTCATTTCTCAAAGATGAGTTTGCAAACTCAATCAATCCCGAAGAATACGTTTATTCACGCTATAAAAAGACGGTGGATTACACCGACAAATGCTTCCTCAAAGACAAAACGGACATCCGAATGGCGGAGATGCTTCATCTCAATCTCGACTGGTTTATGCAGACTCTTCTTGACCGCAAGGACAGAATGAGTATGTATTCCTCCCTTGAAGTGCGTGTGCCTTTCTGCGACTACAGAATTGTGGAATATCTTTACAGCGTTCCGTGGGAATATAAAGATTATCAGAATTATGAAAAAGGACTTCTGCGCTATGCAATGCAGGGGGTTTTACCCGATGAGGTTTTATGGCGTAAGAAAAGCCCGTATCCTAAAACCCATAATCCAAACTATCTCAAAGCTGTCAGCGATATTCTCGCTGAAATTATCAACGATTCTTCGTCGCCGATTCTCAAGTTTATCAAAAAAGAAAAGCTGGAAGAATTGTTGATGGCAAACAATCCTCAGCCCTGGTACGGTCAGCTTATGACAACTCCGCAAACGATAGCATATTTCATTCAGTTTAACTACTGGCTTCAAAAATACAACGTATCTTTCAAATGAAACAAAACTCAATGCACTGCCTTTTATGGTAATGCATTGAGTTTTATGTGTTGTTTAAATGTTTGTTATATAATTCAGAAAGTGTTAAATCTAAAGATTTGAGTTCATCTAATTCGTTTTTACAATAGGACCATCTGAAAGCTTTTTCTGTAAATCCACTTATTTTCAAGCCGAAAAAATGTTGTAAAGCTCAAGCTCGTCTTTACTGATTTTTACCTTATCAACTATATTGTTGTTTTTAAATTTTGCAATAAATCCAACTGTGCGAAAATTTCTGTTATTACCTAAAACATAATACTCGTTTGTAGCACCGTCATATTCAATGTGAGAAAGAACGGTTCTTTTATCGCATATAAGTTGTGATATTCTCGAAAAATCATCGGTTTTATACACGGAAACAGCAAAAAGAGTGGAGCAATTTTGTCTTTCAATGTTTATAATGAGCTTGCTGTCGGGGGAAAAACAAAAGCCGTCATCTTGTGCACCGTCGATGTCTGAAAAACGGAATTTCTTAATCAAAGAAAGTGTTTCGAGAGAATAAATTGCCAACATTCCGTCAGTTGATTTAACTATAAACATTTTTCCGTCTGGCGAAAACATAGGTGTATATGCATATTTTATGTCTTGAAATTTTCTGATTTCATTTAAATTTTTATCAAACAAATATACAGTTCCACCTGTAGTGCCAATAGAATATGAACCGTTTGAAATATATGACCAAAAATTTTTCATAGACATACTTCCTTGATTTTATACCGTTTCTCCAACACAAAAATCGCCGTCAACAGCGGTGATTTTTATTTTTTTGATTTCGTTGCAGGGGATTTCTCCTTTCACCTTAACGGGGGTGTAATTCTCCGTGTAGCCCTCGGTAAATCCGTCCTGAGTCCTTGTTTCAAAAAGAACGTTTACTTCCTTTCCCACCTGTGACAAGAGATAGTTGTTTCTGATTTTGTTCGTTCTCTTAATCATCTCACGGCTGCGATTTTCTTTCACACTCTTTTCAAGCTGCTTCATTTTTGCAGCCCTTGTGCCTTCGCGCGGGGAATAGGGGAAAACGTGTACCTTTTCAAAGCCGACCTTTTCCGCAAAACGGGCAGATTCTTCAAAATCCTCTTCACTTTCGTCGGGGAAGCCTACCATAATATCCGTTGTGAGTGAAGTGTTGCGGAATGCCTTTCGAAGCTTCTCGCAAAGCTCATAATATTCCTCGGCGGTGTAGTGTCTGTTCATTGTTTTAAGTGTCTTGTTGCAGCCGCTCTGAAGTGAAAGATGAAACTGCGGGCAGAATGATTTCACCTTTGAAAGCCTGTTAATCACTTCGTCAGTAATGTGGTCAGGTTCAAGTGAGCCTAAGCGGATACGCTTGAAGCCGATTTTGTCCGCTAACTCCACCACGTCACACATACTGTTGCCGGTGTCCTTGCCGTAGGATGAAAGATTGATGCCGACCAGCACAACCTCACAAAAGCCTTTTTGAAAAAGTGCTTCAAATTCTTCCTTCAAATCATCAAGGCCTTTTGAACGCACCCTACCTCTTGAATAGGGGATAATGCAGTAGGAGCAAAATCTGTCACAGCCGTCTTCAATTTTAACAATGGCTCTTGTTCTGCCCTCAAAATTGTTGATTTTGCAAGGCACAAAGCCGTCACCCGTTTTGTGCTGTTCAACTTTAATTACTCTGTTGCAGGTTTCGTAATACTCCTTGATTAAATCAAAAAGCTGATGATTGTTTTTGTTGCCCAGAACAATATCTGCTTCTGTCAGCTTCTCGGCATCCTCGGGAAAGGCCTGTGGCATACATCCTGTGAGCACAACAATGCTCTCGGGGTGAGCGCGTTTAAATCGGCGCACGGTCTGCCTCGTTTTGCGGTCGCTTTCGCCGGTAACGGTGCAGGAATTTACAACGTAAACGTCAGCTTCTTCATTATGGCTTACAACTGTAAAGCCGTTTTCTTCTGCGGCCTCGCTCAACCAGTTTGTTTCATACTGATTGACCTTGCAGCCCAGAGTATAAAAAGCAATTTTCATTCCGCACCTCCAAAACAATTTAAGCTATTATATTATATTAAATCGCAAAAATCAACATCAAAAAGACAACGGCTTAGAGTGTTGAAAAATTCTTTGAAATAATTTATAATGAATCTGCAAATAACTAACACTTAAAAAGCAGTCATAACTATCAATGCTGATATAAACTTTTTTGGTGCAGAGAACTTAGCTTGGCAGTTGATAAATGACTTATTGTTAAGGAGATATTTTATGAAATTTATTAAGCTCATTATATCTTTTCTTGTTTTGTTGACTCTGGTTGCTTGTTCAAGTGAACAAGGTCAGGATTCTTCATCTGCAATTAAAGCAGAAATTTGTGCCTTATCAAATATGGAAACCAATGAAAATAATTTTCAGGTACCTGCTATATTTCACAATTATGAGGCAAGTGAAAACTATAGAATCACTTATGTGCCTGATATAGGACCCCACATATACCAATTCGGTAACATTAAATCTAACGAAACAAAAATTGAATATAGGGATTTACAAGTGCAAGAAATAGAATGGGCAAAAAAAGAAAACCTTGCTCAACTCGTGGAAAGCCATGATTTCT
Source organism: Clostridia bacterium (assembly GCA_017935265.1). GTDB lineage: Bacteria > Bacillota > Clostridia > Oscillospirales > Acutalibacteraceae > CAG-488. The sequence continues at coordinate 9,068 of JAGBHX010000111.1, forward strand.
CCGAAGTTAAGAAATATACCGTTAACGGGAATGATTTTTATGTGTCAAACATTTATCAAGATAATGTGAGTTCGGTTAATGTCTATTATAACATCGGTGATAATATTTTCTACGTCAGCAGCTATTTGGTTAATGAAGAAGAAATCAGCGACAGAACTGCCAAAAAAATCTGCAAGGATTTAAGCCCGATTGAATAATTAAATTTTAAGAGTCGAAGTGATGAGCTTAGGCTCTTTTTTGTCAATATATTTGCATAAATCTATTGATAAATCTAAAATAAAATGATAAAATATACAATATATTGGGTTTTTGTATCCTTGCATAAAACAAGGTGTTTTGTTAAAACTAATGGAAGATTGTTTTAAGGACTGATTTTATGGGATACAGAAACACAGCTTACTTCGGTTTCACTGCGCCGACTCCGCCCGAAAGCGGTGACACAGAGCAGGAAAACCGAGCGTGTGAATATAACGAAGCGTTCAAGCAGATAGTTGACACAGGCTCCATAACCGTTGAAAAAAACGGTCACCTTATTCATAGCATCACCATCGTGGGTCAGATTGAGGGGCATTATATTCTCCCATCTCAAAACAAAACCACAAAGTACGAGCACGTTATTCCTCAGCTCGTTGCTATTGAAGAAAGTGACACAGTTGACGGTCTTCTTGTCATTCTCAACACCGTGGGCGGTGACATTGAAGCAGGCCTTGCCATTGCCGAGCTTATTGCAGGGATGAAAACCCCAACGGTTTCTCTCGTTCTCGGCGGAGGTCATTCAATCGGTGTACCCCTTGCGGTGTCTGCCAAAAAGTCGTTTATCACCCCGTCGGCAACAATGACAATTCACCCCGTGAGAATGAACGGTCTTGTTTTGGGTGTGCCCCAGACTATGACTTATTTTCAGCAGATGCAGGAAAGAATTGTCCGCTTCGTGAGTGAAAATTCCGATATGTCTGCCGACACCTTCCGCAACCTGATGCTTGCAACCGGCGAGCTTGTTATGGACATCGGAACGGTGCTTGAAGGCAGCGAAGCCGTTGAAAAAGGCTTGATAGACAGCATCGGCAGTCTTTCGGATGCCCTTGATTGCCTGTTTGAAATGATTAAAGAAAAAGACGATAAAAATTAAAGAGCAGTCAGCTCTTACATAGGAGGATTTATGGCTACTAAAAAAACCACTAAAAAGCCGTCAGCTTCATCAAAAGCAAAAGCGCAGTCTAAAAAGCAGCCTGCAAAAAAATCTCTGGGTCAGTCTCAGGCTCAGCGCCAGAGAACTGCCGTAATAATTATGGCAGGTGCATTGCTTCTTTTTTGTATGACCCTTATCAAGGGTGAAAGCGCCTGGGCGGCAATACATAACTTTATTTTCGGCGTATTCGGTATCTGTGCCTATTTCTGGCCCATAATGCTGGTTTACCTTGCGGTGATGTTTGCAATCAACAAGCCGATGAAATCCACAGTTTATAATATTGTTGGTGTCGGCGTTTTTATTGCTTTTTTAAGCGGTATCATTCACGTTGCCTGGGATAATATTGACGCAGGTGATTTGGGTGAGCAAATTGTCTATGTGTGGGATATGAGAACGCAGGTAACGGCCAAAAGCGGCGGTGTTCTCGGTGCTTTGGTTGGCGGCGGCTTTGACCTTCTTGCAGGTAAGGCCGGTGCACTTATTCTTCTCATTGTTATTGATATTCTCATTATTATGCTCATCACGGGCACGACACTCGGCAGAGCATACAACCTCTTTTCAAAGCCTGTCAAAAAGGTCGGTTCCTTCACCGAAGAAAAGATTGAGCAGGGTATGGAACGCCACCGTGAACGCAAGGAAAACGGTGAAGGCTTCACCATTCCGTCTGTTAAGAAAAAGTTCAAGCCCATTGACATCGGCCCCGAGGCCACTCCCGAAATGGGCAAAGACCCTGAGCCTGAAACAATTTTTGTTGAAGAGCTTGCAGGAAACTTTGAAAAAGAAAAAGCTCAGGAAAATATCGACAACATTATCAAGGGTATGCCTGATTTCAAAGAGCCTGAAGGTGACGTAGCTGTTGCCGAGGTTAAGCCTGCGGAAATTATTCCCATTACAAAGCCTAAAAAGCAAAAGGCAGAAAAGCCGGTCGCTGAGCCTGAAATCGTTGAAGACGAGCCTAAGGAGGAAGCTCCTGCACCTGTTAAGGAATATAAAAAGCCTCCGCTTGACTGTATTTCACTTGCCGACAATTCCGGCGTTCTCAACTATGAGCAGGAGCTCAAGGCAAACTCCGTCAAGCTTGAAGAAACCCTTGAAAGCTTCGGTGTAAGAACCAAGCTCGTTGGTATCTGCCGCGGTCCGTCTGTTACCCGTTATGAGCTTCAGCCTGCTCCCGGTGTTAAAATCAGCCGAATCACAGGCCTTTCTGACGATATTGCTCTTGCTCTCGCTTCATCAGGTGTTCGTATCGAAGCACCCATCCCCAACAAATCGGCCGTCGGTATCGAGGTTCCCAATAAGAGCAGAGCTACCGTATCTCTCAGAGAAATTATTGAAACCGCTCAGTATGACACTCAGGTGTCAAAGAGCAAGCTTTCAGTAGCTCTCGGTAAAGACATCACAGGTGAAACAATTATTGCCGACCTTGCAAAGATGCCTCATCTTCTTATTGCGGGTACAACAGGCTCAGGTAAATCCGTTTGCCTTAATGCAATGATTATCAGCCTTCTCTATAATGCAACTCCTGATGAGGTCAAGCTTCTTATGATTGACCCCAAACAGGTAGAATTCACTGTTTACAACGGTATTCCCCATCTTCTTGTTCCCGTTGTTTCTGACCCGCGCAAGGCCGCAGGTGCTCTGGGCTGGGCAGTTACGGAAATGCTCAAGCGCTACAAAATGTTCTCGGAAAAGAACGTTCGTGACATCAAGGGCTACAACCGCCTTGCCCGTGCTGACGGTTCAATTCCGCCTATGCCGCAGATTGTTATTTTTATCGATGAGCTGTCAGACCTTATGATGGCGGCACCCACCGAGGTTGAAGATTCAATCTGCCGTCTTGCCCAGATGGCTCGTGCCGCAGGTATGCACCTTGTTATTGCCACACAGCGTCCGTCTGTTAACGTTATTACGGGTATCATCAAGGCCAATATCCCGAGCCGAATAGCACTTTCTGTTTCTTCACAGGTTGACTCAAGAACAATCATTGATGCCTCAGGTGCAGAAAAGCTTCTCGGTAACGGTGATATGCTCTTTAACCCCGTAGGCACATCCAAGCCTATCCGTGTTCAGGGTTGCTTCCTTTCTGACGGTGAGGTTGAAAACGTTGTCAATTTCATTAAGGAGCAGGAGTCGAGCTCATACGACGACCAGGTTATGGAAGAAATTGAGCGTCAGGCTGTTATGGAAAAGAAAAAGAGCTCTGCCGCCGCTGATGATGACGGTGACGATGGTTCCGAGGGCGGCGACGAAATGCTTCCCAAGGCTATTGAGGTTGTTGTTGAAAATCAGATGGCATCAACCACGCTTTTACAGCGTAAGCTTAAATTGGGCTATGCCCGTGCCGCAAGACTTATGGATGCCCTTGAAGAAAAGGGTATAGTAGGCCCGTTTGAGGGCAGTAAGCCGCGAAAGGTACTTATCTCTAAACAGCAGTGGATGGAAATGAATGCTCTTGCCAACGCTTCTCCCGCAAGAGAAAAGCCATATGGCGAGGAAGATGATTATTCGGAGGAATAAATGTTTTTACCCATAAATCAAAATGATGTTGAACAAAGAGGCTGGGACGGAGTTGACTTCGTCTACGTTACGGGTGACGCTTATGTTGACCACCCCAGCTTCGGTGCGTCAATAATCACAAGAGTTCTGGAGGCAGAAGGGTACAATGTTGCCGTTCTTTCTCAGCCTGAGTGGAACACCACCAAGGATTTTACCCACTTCGGCAAGCCTCGCCTGGGCTTTCTTGTGACCTCGGGCAACATCGACTCAATGGTGGCTCATTACACCGCCGCCAAGAAAAAACGCTCACAGGATGCTTATTCGCCCGGTAAAATCATGGGTCTTCGCCCTGACAGAGCAGTTATTGTTTATTGCAACAAAATAAAAGAAGCCTATCCCGACGTTCCCGTGATTATCGGCGGTCTCGAAGCATCCTTGCGCCGCTTTGCCCATTATGACTATTGGGACGATAAAATCCGTCGTTCCGTTTTGTTTGACGCTCAGGCAGATTTGCTCATTTACGGTATGGGTGAAAATCAGATTATTGAAATCTGCCGCAGACTTTCAAACGGTGAGGATGTTTCCTCAATCCGTGACGTAAAAGGCACCTGCTATGCCTGTGATGTAACGGAAACACCTTTCGGCGGCAAGGAATGTCCGAGCTTTGAAAACTGCGTTAAAAACAAAAAAGAATATGCTGTTTCCTGCCGTATTCAGCAGGATGAGCAGGACCATATCAGAGGCAAGCTTATAAAACAGCGCCACGGCAATAAAATGCTTGTGCAAAATCCGCCTATGCCGCCCCTCACTCAGCAGGAGCTTGACTGGGTTTATTCCTTGCCTTATGAGAGAACATATCATCCTGTCTATGAAAATATGGGCGGTGTACCGGCTATTGAAGAGGTACGCTTTTCAATCACTCATAACAGAGGCTGCTTCGGTGCTTGCAATTTCTGCTCCCTTGCTTTTCATCAGGGCAGATTTATAACCACCCGAAGCAAGGAGTCTGTTGTCAAAGAGGCTCAGCTTCTGACGACATTGCCCGATTTCAAGGGATATATTCACGACATCGGCGGCCCTACTGCCAATTTCAGGCGCACGTCCTGCCTCAAACAGCTTGAACATGGCTTGTGCAAAGGCAAAAAGTGTCTGGCACCCACTCCCTGCAAGGCTCTTGAAGCCGACCACAGTGAATATCTCGATATATTAAGAACAGTCCGTTCGTTACCGAAGGTCAAAAAGGTGTTTGTCCGTTCCGGCATACGCTATGACTATATGCTCAAGGACCGTGATGACACCTTTTTCAGAGAGCTTGTAAAGCACCATGTCAGCGGTCAGCTCAAGGTAGCTCCCGAGCATTGCTCAGCCGCCGTGCTTGATAAAATGGGCAAGCCTCACATTGAAGCTTATGTTGAATTTTCAAAAAAGTATTTTCAATTAAGCGACGATGCAGGCAAGGAGCAGTATCTTGTTCCGTATCTGATGTCATCACATCCGGGCAGTACCCTCAAAGAGGCGGTAGAGCTTGCGGTATTCCTCAAAAAGCGTCACATCCGTCCCGAGCAGGTGCAGGATTTTTACCCCACACCGGGCACAATTTCAACCTGTATGTTCTACACAGAGCTTGACCCGTATACTTTAGAGCCTGTTTATGTTGCAAAAGACCCCCACGAAAAGGCCCTGCAAAGAGCGTTGCTTCAGTATTATGCACCTCAGAACAGGCACCCTGTTATTGAAGCTCTTAAAAAAGCAGGCAGACACGACCTTATCGGCACGGGTGAAAAATGTCTTGTGAAGCCTGACAGCAGCCGTGCCGGCAATCAGCCATATAAAAAACCGACAGGAGGTAAGCCTTATGGCAAGAAGAAAATCAAAAAAAGGTAAATCCTCAGTTTTGGCTATTATTATTGTTGCAGTTATCCTTCTTGCAGGCTCAAAGCTTGTTCCTCAAAGCAGTTGGGATTCACTGTTTAACAAGTCGGGTGTTACCGACAAGCTTTCTTCTCAGGCAGGTATGGCAGTGCACTTTGTCGACGTTGGTCAGGGGGACTGTGTTGTAGTTGAGTCCCACGGCAGATATATGCTCATTGATACAGGCGAAGCCGATATGGGTCAGCGGGTGCTTAACTATCTCAATAATCTCGGCGTTGAAAAGCTTGATTACTGTATTGCAACTCACCCTCACTCTGACCATATTGGCAGTATGGGTAAGGTGCTTGAGGATTATCCTGCGGAAAAGCTGATTATGCCTGAGCTTAGCGAAATCAACATCCCCACGACCTCAACATTTGAAAAATTTCTTTTAAGTGCTGAAGAGAATTGTGATGAAATAATTGCCGCTGAGGCCGGCTTTACATACAGTATGGGCGAGGTGGAAATTCAGATTCTCGGCCCTTGCGACCAGGATGAAGACCTCAACAATATGTCCGTCGTTGCAAAGGTGAGCTACGGCGATTCGTCTTTTCTCATAACAGGGGACTGCTCCTTTGACGAAGAGGACGACATTATGGATAATTATTATAATCACCTTGAAAGCGATGTTCTCAAGGTTGGTCACCACGGCAGCTCAGGCTCAACAAGCGTTGATTGGCTTGAAGCCATTGAGCCCGAAATTGCAGTTATTTCCGTAGGTGAGGGCAATTCCTACGGTCACCCGACAAAAAAGGTGCTTGACAGGCTTGAGGATTTTGATTGCACCGTCTATCGTACCGACGAAATGGGCACAATCGTTCTTGAAACCGACGGCAAATCAATTGCATTAAAAAGTTGACAAATTTGCTTTTATAGATTATAATTTAACAGTTAATATTTAACGGCTTTGAAGGGAATATTCACCTTGTGAACGCACAGAGAGTCGGACCTCGGCTGAAAGTCTGACCGTCATCACTTTGTGAGCGCCGTCCCTGAGCTCATAGCGAAGAGTTATGCGTATTTCTGCGTTAAAGATGTATTGAGAGGTGCTTTGTGCGCAATTCGGGTGGTACCGCGGTTTTTCCGTCCCGAGGTGTGCAGGGGCATCTTTATCTATTTATAAGGAGTTAAAAATTATGCAGTGGACAGGTCTTAACGAATTAAGAGAAAAATATCTTTCTTTCTTTGAAAGCAAGGAGCATCTTCGTCTCCCGAGCTTTCCTCTCGTACCTCAGGGTGATAAGAGTATTCTTCTTATCAACGCAGGTATGACACCTATGAAAAAATACTTTACAGGTGAGCTTACTCCTCCTTGTGAAAGAGTAACAACCTGCCAGAAGTGTATCCGTACACCCGACATCGACAACGTGGGCAAAACTGCCCGTCACGGCACATTCTTTGAAATGCTTGGTAACTTCTCATTCGGTAACTATTTTAAAAGAGAAGCAACAGCCTGGGCTTGGGAATTTTTTACAAAGGTTCTTGAAATGCCTGAGGACAAGCTTTATGTCAGCGTATATCTTGAAGACGACGAAGCATATGACATCTGGACAAAGGAAGTCGGTGTTGACCCCTCACATATGGTTCGCTTCGGCAAGGAAGACAATTTCTGGGAGCACGGCGCAGGCCCTTGCGGTCCTTGCTCAGAGATTTATTTTGACCGTGGCGTTGATAAGGGCTGCGGCAGTCCCGATTGTAAAGTAGGCTGTGAGTGTGACCGCTTTATCGAAGTATGGAACCTTGTTTTCACTCAGTTTGAAAATGACGGCCATAACAACTACACACGTCTTGCAAAGCCCAATATCGACACAGGTATGGGTCTTGAAAGACTTGCCTGCGTAATGCAGGGTGTTGATAACCTCTTTGAGGTTGACACTATTCAGAACACTATGAAGCACATTATGGAGATTTCAGGTGTTAAATATCACGAGGACGAAGATAACGACGTTTCTTTGCGTGTTATCACTGACCATATCAGAAGCACTACCTTTATGATAAGCGACGGCGTAATGCCCTCAAACGAAGGCAGAGGCTACGTTCTTCGCCGTTTGCTTCGCCGTGCCGCCCGTCACGGACGTTTGCTCGGTATTGACCGTCCATTCCTTTCAGAGGTTTGCGAAACCGTTATTAAAGACAGCGGTGAAGCATACCCCAACCTCAAGGAAAAGCACGACTTTATCATAAAAGTTATCCAGACAGAGGAAGAAAACTTCGGCAGAACAATCGACGCAGGTCTTGCTCAGCTTTCACAGATGATTGAGCAGTCAACGTCAGACGTTCTCAGCGGTGAAGATGCATTCAAGCTTTCCGACACCTTCGGTTTCCCCCTTGATTTAACAAAAGAAATCCTCAACGAAAAAGGTATGACCGTTGATGAAGAAACATTTAAAACCCTCGTAGCTCAGCAGAAGAAGCGTTCTAAAGATGCTCACAAGGCATCAGGTGCAGACGGTTGGGACGTTGCCGGTGTTGTAACAAAGGGTATTGAGGCCACCGACTTTGACGGCTACACCAAAACAGAAACTAACGGCAAAATCACAGCAATCATTGTTGACGGTGAGCGCGTGGATTTCCTTGAGCCTGATACAAACGCTGTTGTCGTTCTCGACACTACCTCCTTCTACGGTGAAGGCGGCGGTCAGGTTGGCGACACAGGTGTTATTTCAAACGATAACTTCACCTTTGAGGTTACGGCCACAAGCAAAACAAACGACGGTGTTTATCTCCACCACGGCACAATCACTTCGGGTGAAAGTGCATCAGTGGGTGACGAGGTTACAGCATCGGTTGATGCTCAGAGACGTGCCGCTATTGCCCGCAACCACACGGCCGCTCATCTTCTTCAGGCAGCTCTTCGTAACAACCTCGGCTCACACGTTGAACAGGCAGGTCAGCTTGTTAACGACAAGGTTGTCCGCTTTGACTTTTCTCACTTTGCCGCTCTTACAGCAGAGGAAATTGCAAAGATTGAAAACGATGTAAACGAATTTATCCTTGCCGCAAATGAAGTAACAATGACTGAGATGCCTATTGAAGAAGCTAAAAAAATGGGCGCTATGGCTCTCTTCGGAGAAAAGTACGGTGATGTTGTACGTGTTGTTAAAGCAGGCGATTTCTCAACTGAGCTTTGCGGCGGTACTCACGTTTCCAACAGCGGTAAGCTGGGTCTTTTCAAAATTATTTCAGAGTCCAGCGTTGCCGCAGGTGTTCGCCGTATTGAGGGTGTAACAGGCACAGGAGTTCTCAGTTATATCGATTCAATCAATTCTCTCGTTGCTTCCACCGCTCAGGTGCTCAAGGTTTCAAACGTAGCTGACCTTGAAAAGAAAGCCGCATCTGTTATGGGCGACCTTAAATCAAAAGACGATGAAATCAAGGCTCTCACAAGTGAGCTTACTGAAATCCGTTCAGGCAGTATGTTTGACAATGCCGCAGAAATCAACGGCCTTAAGCTCATCACAGCAAATGCAGGTGAGGTTTCTGTTGACGAACTCCGTCAGCTTTGCGACAAGGCAAAGTCAACAGGTGAAAACGTTGTTGCAGTTATTGCAGCCATCAACTCTGCAAAGGGCAGTGCAAACTTCGCAGTTTCCTGCGGTAAGGATGCAGTTGCAAAGGGTGTTAAAGCAGGTGACGTCGTAAGAGCTGTTGCTCAGAAGGCAGGCGGCAACGGCGGCGGTAAGCCCGACTTTGCTATGGCAGGCGCAAAAGAGCTTGATAAGGTTGATTCAGCTCTTGCAGCAGCCAATGAAATTGTTTCATCTCTTATAAAATAAGGAGTTGTTTTTATGGATTGTTTATTCTGTAAAATAATAGCAGGCGAAATTCCTTGCTCAAAGGTTTATGAAGACGATAAGGTTTTCGCTTTTAATGATATTGACCCTCAGGCTCCCGTTCATGTGCTTATTGTTCCTAAGGAGCATATAGCCTCAGCGGACGATGTGAACGAAACCAACAGCGCCGTAATTGCTCATATTTTTGAGGTTGCGGCAAAAATAGCAAAAGAAAAAGGTCTTGCCGACGGTTACCGCATTGTTAACAACTGCGGTGACAGGGCAGGGCAGACCGTTAAACATATTCACTTCCACCTTATGGGCGGAAGAGATTTTACCTGGCCAGCAGGCTGATTGGAGGAGCTTATGAATTTCCATAAAATGACAATTGCCGGTCTTGAAAGAGAGCTTCCTATTTGCGAGCTCAATGAAAAGCTTGATATAGCGGGATTTATCATTTTCGGTGATGTTGAGCTCACTGTTGCTGCGGCAGAAGAGCTTCTCAAAAAGTGCCCCGAGTTCGACTATATCGTTACCCCCGAAGCCAAGAGCATTCCTCTTGCTTATGAGATGTCACGTCAGTCAGGCAAGAAATATTTTGTTATCCGCAAAAAGCAGAAGGTTTATATGACCAACCCTGTCAGCGTTGAGGTGCAGTCAATCACCACCAAAAGCGTTCAGACTCTTATTCTTGACGGTCTTGATGGTGAGCAAATCAGAGGCAAAAGAGTTCTCGTTGTTGACGATGTTATTTCAACAGGCGAATCTCTTATCGCAGTTGAAAAGCTCCTTGAAAAATTTGATGTTAATATCGTCGGCAAAGCCGCAGTTCTTGCTGAGGGTGATTCTGCTGAGAGAACCGATATTATTTTTCTTGAAAAGCTTCCTTTGTTCTTTAAATAATGAGTAAGTTCAAATTTCTCCCTATGGCAACAATCGGCCTTACCTCCCTCGGATTTATGCTTGTAATTATTCTTTCAGGCTATAATTTTGAGGGCGGTGTATCGGCTGTTGTTTTGGGTGCAATTCTTTTAACATTTACGGTAATTTCCAAAAAGCTTCGCGAAGTTACCGTTTTGTTGTATATATCAGCGGCCTTCCTTTTTTCGGGATTACTTATGATTTCTGCCGCAACCTGCAGCCTTGATGCTGCAAATTCCGTGGTAGGAAGCGATGTTACCGTTGTTGCAAAGGTAACGGGGGAAAGTGAGTCTTACCCTGCAAAATCAGTTTATGTTCTCAAAACCGAAACTGTCGGCGGGGAAGAGGTTGACGTCAAATTGCGCCTTGTGAGTAATACGTCTCTTTGTATATACGCCGGTGACGAAATTCAATTTACATCAAAGGTTTATTCTGTTGACGGCTTTGAAAACAGCCTGAAGCGCTACTATATGTCTGAGGGGATTTACCTCGGAGCAAATGTTTATAATGGTGACGATGACATTACCGTTATCAAAGACGGCTCAGACACCTTTTCCTGCAAGCTTCAGCTTGTGAGGGATGAAGTTAAAAGTCGGATTTATTCCGTTTTACCGAATGAATACGGTGCAGTTGCCGTGGCAATGCTCCTCGGTGACAAAAGCGGCGTAAGTGACGAAACTCTCGGTGCTCTGAAAGGTGCGGGAATTTATCATCTTTTTGCTGTTTCAGGTTTGCATCTTTCTATATGGGTGTTGGGAGTGTTCAACTTCCTTAAAAAGCTGGGACTTTCAAATCGGCTCAACAGCATGCTTGCGGTGTTGTTCACTTTTGGCTTTATGGCGCTCACAGGCTTTACTCCGTCAGTCAGCAGAGCCGGTATTATGCTGATTGTTCTTATGTCCGGCAATCTCTTCGGGAGAGAAGCACACAGCCTGAATTCTTTGGGTATTGCTCTGTTCATTATTCTGGCGGCCAATCCTATGGTGGCGGCAAGTGCTTCGCTTCTGCTGTCTTTCGGTGCAACTCTCGGCATAGTGACACTTTATCAGAGTATAGACAAAATTCTCAATCGCAAGCTTTCTTCTGTTAAGAAAAAGGCTGTCAGAAGGCCGATTAAAGCAGTTGTGTCTGTTTTCTTTGTGTCTGTGTGTGCAAGCTTGTTTACCTTGCCCGTCAGCGCTGCGGTTTTTGGTGAGGTTTGCATTATCGGGCCTTTAACCAATGTTCTTGTTTCATTTGTGTCAACTGCGATGATGCTCGCGGCAGGCGGAATTGCAATATTGTTCCGCGTTCCTTTCGGTGCAAACGCCTGTGCTTTTGTCAGCGGACTGTCTGCAAAATATATAATCAATGTGTCAAAGCTTATGAGTAATATACCCTTTGCCAATATTAAAACCGAAACAGTTTTGTTCGGCGTTTTTGCAATTCTAACCGTTGCCTGTGTTACAGGATGTATAATATTGTTAAAAACCCACCAAGCCCGAATCAAAGGGATTGTTGCCTGTGTGGCTTGTGCAGGTATTGTATGCATCGGTGCCAATACAGCATATTGGCACAACCTAACAACACTTAAGGTTATGGACGTTGATGACGGCATTTGCCTGGTTGTGGATAATAACAAAGAAAAAATAGTCATCGGTTGCGGTGCGTCAGACCCGTACAGCGCCCGTGATGTGATATATGAGGTCTATGACAAAACCTCACCTCTTCTTATTGTTCCTGATAACAGCAAATGGAACAGCTCGTTAGTTCCCGATGTTTGCAAAAGCATTGAGTTTGACCGTGTTATTTCCGGTGAAACCATAGATAATGCTGACACAATAGTTGAGTCCGATTTTAAACTCAACCCCTGGAGCAATGCAAGCATTGAGTTTCATAAAACAACCGAAATCACTTATGCCTACTGTGTGTTTGGCTCAAGTGATTTGCTTATAATTTTTAATTCAACTCAAGATGCGGTGCTCACAAAGCATCTTGATGCCGATGTGCTTATCTGCTCATATTATCTTCCCGATAATTTTGATTTAAGCTCTTTCGGCAGCATTGTCATCTCTTCCACCGAGGCTGTAGGGGCAGATATGATAGATCTCTATTCCTCACGAAATCCAAACATATACTCAACTCTCGGTGAAACCGATTTCACCATTGAAATGAGAGAGAACAAACCTATAAAAATTTCCTACAATTAGGCAGGTGAAAATATGTCCGCCATTACAGAAACCGACCTTAAAAAGCAAATACGTTCAAATGAGTTTGCTAATCTCTATTTTATTTACGGCAATGAGAGTTATCTCAAAAAGCACTATCTGGAGGCTCTTGTCAAAAAGCTTGTTGACGACAGCTTCAAGGATTTCAATCTTCATGTTTTTGACGGAAAGGGGATTGATATGAAGGAGGTTGCTCTGGCGGTTGAAGCTCTTCCTATGATGAGTGAACGTTCCTGTGTAGTGATTAAAGATATTAAACCCACTGAGCTTGGCGAGGGCGGAAAGGATGCTCTCATTTCTCTCGTGGCAGACATTCCTGATACCTGTGTTGTGATTATCTGTGCTCTCACCGTTGAAGCTGAAGGCAAGGGCTGGAAAGAGCTGATTTCTGCCTTTGATAAATACGGAAGCACAGTTAAGCTTGATAAAATGAGCCGTCAGGACCTTGCCAAATACGTTGTCAAGGGAGCGAAATCCCGCGGATTTGAAATTGATATGGCTCTTGCCGACTATTTTGTTTCAATCGTGGGAGACACTATGACCAACGTGCTCAACGAGCTTGAAAAGGTCTGTGCAAATTCAACTGACGGAAAAATCAAAAAAGAAAACATTGATGCCGTAACAATTAAAACCGCGGAGGTCAAGATTTTTGAGCTTTCCAAAAACCTTGTTAACGGCAACAGTGACAAGGCTTTTGCGATTCTTGATTCACTTATGAAGCAGCGAGAAGAGCCGATTTCCGTTTTGGCAACAATCATAACTGCATATGTTGATATGTACCGTGGCAAGGTAACCTCAGTTTCAGGCCGAAGACCCGAAGAAGCGGCAAAGGCATTCAACTACGGCAAGAACGATTTCCGTATCAAAAACGGAGCAAAAAATGCTTCAAAAATGAGCATCGAATCATTGAGAAAAAGCCTTGATGTTCTGGCCGATGCCGACGAAAAGCTCAAGAGCACCACTGTTGACGGAAAATTGATTCTTGAAGAAACAATGATGAAGCTGTTTTTGCTGGCTTAAGTCAGTGGAAAGCTTCACGGAGAAAATTTATGCTTAAAACCGATAGAATAATTATTGTTGAAGGTAAGTATGATAAAATCAAACTGTCGTCAATTATTGATGCTGTAATTATCGAAACCGATGGCTTCGGAATATTTAAAGACAAGCAAAAACAGAAGCTTCTTCGTATGCTTGCCGATAAAAAAGGCCTTGTTATTCTCACAGACAGTGATTCTGCAGGCTTCACAATCCGCAATTTTATCTGTGGGTTTGTGCCTAAAGAAAAAATAATAAATGCCTACATTCCTGATGTGTTCGGCAAAGAAAGGCGCAAGGATGCCCCGTCAAAGGAGGGCAAGCTTGGTGTTGAGGGTGTTTCGTCTTCGCTTATCAAAGCAGCCCTTGAAAAAGCAGGTGTGCTTTGCAGTGAAGACAATCTTACCGGAAAAAGAATTGTCACCAAAACAGATTTTTATCTTGACGGCCTCACTGGCGGAAACGACAGCAAAGAAAAGCGGCTAGCACTTTTAAATTATCTTTCTTTACCTGAGAGAATGACAACCAACGCTTTGATTGAAATAATCAATTCATTTATGACTTATGATGACTATAAAAACGCTGTAAAAGCTATAGAAAGGGTAGAGGCACAATGAGAATTGGTCACGGCTACGATGTCCACAGATTAACTGAAAACCGCCGTCTTATAATCGGCGGAGTTGAAATTCCGTATGAAAAAGGGCTTTTAGGTCACTCAGACGCCGACGTTTTGCTCCACGCAATTTCGGATTCGCTTCTCGGTGCGGCGGCAATGGGTGATATTGGCGGAATGTTCCCTGATAACGACCCTGCCTTCAAGGATGCGGACAGCCTCGTGCTTTTAAAAAAGGTGGTTGAAGCAATCAATGAAAAAGGCTTCACCGTGGGCAATATTGATGCAACAATTATTGCTCAAAGCCCCAAAATGAAGCCCCACATTGAAAAAATGAAGCTCAATGTTGCCGATGCATGCGGTGTGGATGCCGACAGAGTTAACATCAAGGCTACTACTGAGGAATGGCTTGGCTTTACAGGCTCAGGCGAGGGTATATCTGCCCACAGCGTTTGCCTTATCAATGAGCTTTGATTTTTTGTTGAAAATAATTTGACAGTATGTTAAAATGATATAAATAAATACTTTGGAGTAGGATATGAACAATTTTATTGCAAATCTGTCGGATATATGGATAAAGCTTGTTTCTCTCATATATTCTTACGATTTTATTATTGATACAATAGACATTCTGATTGTTGCCTTTCTTGTTTATAAGCTTATCAAGTTTTTGCGCGAAAGCCGTGCTCTCCACGTTGTGAAGGGTGTTATACTTGTGCTTGTAGCTTATTTTATAATCAAAACTCTCGATATGCAGGCAAGTACATACCTGTTTGAGATGTTAATGAGCAGTTTCATACTCGTGCTTGTTATTCTCTTTGCGCCCGAATTGCGCCACGCTCTTGAAAGTGTGGGCAGAAGCCGTTTTTCCGTGTTGAGAATGTTAGGCTTTAACAATCGAAACACAGCTTCTCAAAACAGACAAAGAAAAGCAGTGCTTGAAATCTGCAAGGCCTGCAACGAAATGAGTGAAAAGAAAATAGGTGCTCTCATCGTTATTGAACGTGAAATTGCACTTAATGAAGTTATTTCCACAGGTGTCAAGATTGATGCGGATGTGAGCAAGGAGCTTATCGGCAGTATTTTCTTCCCGAACTCACCCCTGCACGACGGTGCGGTGATTATCCGCGACGGCAGAGTCTGTGCGGCAGGATGTATCCTTCCTCTTACTCAGAACACGAACATCAGCTCAGATTTGGGAACTCGTCACCGCGCTTCAATCGGTGTGAGCGAGCAGAGTGATGCTGTGGTTGTGGTGGTTTCTGAAGAAACAGGTCAGATTTCCGTTGTTAATAAAGGTAATCTTCAAAGAGATGTTTCGGACGGCGTTCTTATTGAATACCTTACCTCATATTTTGCCCCTTCAGCTCAGGAGCAACCCAAAAAGCTGACATTTTATCGCAATAAGGGGGAGAAAAAATAATGAAAAAGAGCAAATTCAGTCTTCATAATCTTTTCTCCGACAATAGATTTGTTATGGTACTTTCCCTTGTAATAGCAGTTGTTTTCTGGGCATCTGTGTGTATTGCATTTTCTCCCGAAACAGAAGTAGTTGTTGAAAACGTTCCGGTTGAAATTGAGCTTGAAAACAGTGTTCCCTCACAGTACGGGCTGAGAATGTTCGGCGAAAATAATCACACAATTGATATTACAATAAGCGGCAGCAAATATCTTATCGGCGGCAGATTGATTACCCCCGAGGATTTTAAGGTTACCGCGTCCACCTCTCTCGTTACCTCTGCCGGCAATCATTCTCTTCAGCTTAAAGTGAGCAAGGTTTATGAAAATGCCAATTTTACCATTGAAAATTATTCTTCTTCGTTTATCAACGTTTATTTTGATGAATATGCTGAAGCTCAGGCAAATATTGAGGTCAAGGTTGAGGGAGAGGAAATTACCAAGGGCGATTATATTGCCGATGAAAACTATATTACCGACAGAAAAACCGTGCTCGTAGGTGGACCGGCTCTTGAAATTTCTCAGCTTTCCAAGGTTATTGCAACGGTTTCGGTGGAAGATTCAATTGAAAAAAGCACTGCCTTCAACGCAAGTCTTACAGCCGTAAACAAAAACGGCAATGAGCTGAGCTTTGTTACCTTTGACGGTGAAAAGAACGCAACCATGGCAGTTACTGTCCCTGTTTACAAAAAGGTGAATGTTCCCGTTACCGTGGGCTTTGCAGGTGCACCGGCAAATTATATCAACAACCCTCTTGAGTTTTCCTGCGCACCCAAAACAGTCGGAGTTGCCGTTCTTCAGAACGGAACTGAAACTGACAGCCTTAAAGTAGCTGATATTGACTTCACTTCACTTAAACCCGGTACAAACACCTTCAGATACAATCTTTCTGCGGTTGAAGGGGTTAAGGCTCTTTCAAATGAAGCCGGGTTTGTAACTGTTAAGGTTACGGTTCCCGAGCAAATGCAGGGAACGTTTGATATTCTCAGTAACAACATCAGCATTTCAAATGCTCCCATTGACCGTTCGATTGATTTCACTTCTTCCAAAGTCAGGGGAGTAACGGTTTTCGGAAGTGAGCAGGAGCTTGCAGCTCTTAACTCTGACAC
>JAGBHX010000112.1 GCA_017935265.1 Clostridia bacterium
CAACTAAAAACAAAACTGACTCCGCTTGAAAAACGAAATCAGTTTGTTGCTTAAAATTTAATATTCAACACCATAGGGGGTGTTTTTGTGCTGTCCGCACAAATTGGGGCAGTTCAAAAAAGGGGAGTCTTTTTACTGCTTATAGTACGAAAGGAAATCTCTCAGCTTATCAACAGCCTTTTTAAGCTGTTCTTTTTCGGGGAGATAAACAATTCTGAAATGGTCGGGCTGTTCCCAATGGAATCCGCCGCCGTGAGTGAGGAGAATTTTTTTATCCTTGAGCAAATCAAGCACAAACTGCTCGTCGTCCTTTATGTTAAACATCTTTGTGTCAATTTTCGGGAAGATGTAAAACGCCGCTTTGGGCTTAACCGCCGAAAGGCCGGGGATTGAATTGATTTCGTTATAAATCAGTTCTCTTTGTTCATATACTCTTCCGCCGGGGACAATCAGATTTTTCGTTTCTTCGGTGGCAGAAAGTGCCGTTGCAATCACCGACTGAGCAGGCACATTTGAGCAAAGTCGCATTGATGAAAGAAGATTGAGCCCCTCAATGTAGCTTTTAACATTTTTCTTACTTCCGCAAAGTGTCATCCAACCGCAACGGTAGCCTGCAATAAGATGGGATTTTGAAAGCCCGTTGTAGGTGATTGTAAGTGTGTCGGGCGCAAGAGTTGCAATGGAAATGTGCTTTTCACCGTCCATAACAAGCCTGTCATAAATCTCGTCGGCAAAAATTATCATTCCGTTTTCGGTTGCAAGGTCGGCAATTTTCTGAAGAATATCTTTTGAATAAAGCGCACCCGTGGGGTTGTTGGGGTTAATTACAACAATACCCTTTGTGTTGGGTGTGATTTTCTTTTTTATGTCGTCAATGTCAGGCTGCCAGTCAGAGCTTTCGTCACACACATAATGAACAGCCGTGCCGCCGGCAAGGGTAACCGAGGCCGTCCACAGCGGGTAGTCGGGGGAGGGGACAAGAATTTCATCGCCTTTGTCCAGAAGTCCCTGCATACTCATTGTAATCAGCTCGCTGACACCGTTGCCTGTGTAAATGTCGTTAACGGTTACGCCCTCAATGCCCTTTTCTTCTTTGCAATATCTGGCTATGGCTTCGCGGGCAGAAAGCAGACCCTTTGAAGTGGAGTATCCCTCTGTTGAAGTGAGACAGCTTTCCATTTTTCTGATGATTTCATCAGGAGCTTCAAAACCGAAGGGGGCGGGGTTACCGATGTTGAGCTTGAGTATTTTCTCGCCCAAGGCTTCCATTCTTTCTGCCTCGTCCATAACAGGACCTCTTATGTCGTAGCAAACATTGTCAAGCTTTTTTGATTTTTCAATAATTCGCATAAGTTCACGCCTTTCAAAACAAAAGCCCCAAACGCATTTTATGCGTTCAGGGCGAAAATATCCGTGTTACCACCTGAATTCAGAGCCGATGCTCTGCACTTTTAATCTGTAACGGAGATGTCCGTCGGCACTTACTCGCTTGCGCTTTCCGGCCGCCACTCGGGGATGGCTTTGGGTGTGTTGTTCATAAAGACTTGCACCGACCGTCTTTTCTCTGGTTTCACTTCACACTTACTCTTTCCCGTCAATGTGTTTGCAATATGGGTGGAATTTTATCACACACGGCGCAAAAAGTCAAGACATTAAAATGACATAATGGAGATTTTGTTGTAGCTTTTATCGTTCCTTTTTCTTGCAATTTATGTCGAAAATGGTATAATAGCCGTCGAGGTGTTTAATTTATGAAAAAAGCATTAAAAATTATTTTATCTGTTTTTCTTGCAATCGTTGTTGCATTCGGCGGCTTGCTCCTTTATCTTTACAACATCGTTTCAGATCCCTCTGAAATCGTGAAGTACGAAACCACTAACCCTGCAATCACGGGCAAAACTCTTGTGTCTGCCCACAGAAGCGGAAGCGGTATCGCACCTGAAGAAACAATGGTAGCTTTCAGAAACTGCGTTGAAAGTGAAAATTTCAACACAGATATTTTTGAGTTTGACCTTCATATCACCAAGGACAACGTTCTTGTTCTTCTCCACGATGACACTCTTGACAGAACGAGCGACAGTGTTGAGGTTTTCGGTGAGGAGGAGGTCCGCCCCGAAGATAAAACATACGAGGAGCTTCGTCAGCTCAATATGGGTGCTAAGTTTGAAGATGAAAACGGTAATATGCCCTACGCCGACCTCAAGGGCGAGGATGTTCCCGATGATTTGAGAATAGTCCGCGTGGAAGATATTCTTGATTATCTTATGGCTAACGGCGATTTTGACTACATCATCGAAATTAAAAACGGTGACGAGCTTGGCAAAAAAGCAGCAGACGAGCTTTACAGAATTCTTGAAGAAAGAGACCTTCTTGATGACGTTATTTTCGGCACATTCAACGGTGAAGTAAGTGAATATGTTGATAATAATTATCCCAAACTTCTCAGAAGCTCCACGATTATGGAGGTTCTCAGTTTCTATGTTAAGGCAAATCTGGGAATTAAGGATCTTGATGTCAATTATGTTGCTCTTCAGATTCCCTACAAGCTTTATTGCGTAAACCTCGGCACAGCCAAGGTGATTAACTACGCCCATGAGCATAATCTTGCTGTTCAGTATTGG
>JAGBHX010000113.1 GCA_017935265.1 Clostridia bacterium
AACCGTCATATCGGCAAGCTCTGCTTTGAAGCCGAGCTTTTTGACAACAAGCGCAATCACTGCACCTGCCACGAGTACGGCACCGATGATGAAAGCTATCTGATAATCGGATTCGTCATATCTTTCAAGAATGGGACGAACAATATTCACACCGATGAGGAACACATAGCCCATAATAAAAGTGAGTACGGTTGTTGCTTTTTCGGGGATTTTTGCAAGAGTGATTTCGGGCACATCCTCTTCTTTTTTAATAAAGAGTACAAACGCCGTAATAATACCGCCTGCTATAAAGCCTGTGAAAAATTCCCAACAGGACCAGGGAGCAACACTTTCGGGGAAATACGGGGCATTAAGCTCGTGATAGCCGCCGTCACCGAAATAGAAAAACAAATCAGAAACGGTAATTGAAAAAGCAAAAGCAACCGAAGTAACCAAGCCTGTTTTTGCGGCAATTTTATCTTTGACGATAAATCTTGTTGCAACAATAGCCGCAATTGCTCTGAAAGCAGATGAAATTGTCTGAACGGCTGAGAAATAGTTTCTTCCGCCTGCAATTTTCTTGCCCCAGGAAACATCGGCAAAGTGACTCATATACGCTTCATAAGCTGTTCCCTCTTTGCCCGCAAGAGCAAGTCCTTCTTCAAAAAGCTCTGCCGCCTGAGGCTGAATTGCATCTAAAACCCAATGAGAAACCGTTGCCTTTGTGATTAAATCAACTGCATAGAAAATTGCAATAACAATTATAAAATCAAGAAGCTTCCATTGCTTTGAGCTATAGGCTCTGCCAAGCATAATACCGAAAATAACCGCCACGCCGAAGCCGAGACAAAGCATCTGAAAAACTGCAGACGGAATTGACACAAACTTCTGTGTGTCAATGAGCGCCTCATCAACCAGCACACCTGTAATCTGTCCAAGGAGCGTGCCCCAAGCAGGAACAGTGAGCATAAAGGAAAGGGAAGTCAGGCCAAGCCACCCGGCGTTCATTTTCTGTCGGGCGCCACCGGCAAGAATCAGGAACATTGTGAAAACAAAGCCCGCATTGAGAAGCCCCCAGGAGGAGCCCCAGCCTGTTGTGCCTCTCACACGCCACAAAAGGCCCATAAGCAAAGCACCGATAAGCACGGCAAAAATATTATATGCTGTATTTTTGTTAGCTTTCGACATAAAACCACCTCAACTATTTTTTCTTTATTATAATATAAATCCCAAAAAGTTCAAGAGAAAAAAAGGATTGCAGACCGTTTTTTTCTGCAATCCTTTTTATTATTCAAAACAAACAACCTTGTTCTCGTTTGCCGACTCAAAAATTGCTTCAACCAATTTTATGAGTCTGCGCTGCTGAGAGTGAGTAACTGTCTGTGTTTCTTCGCCGCGAAGTGTTGCGATAAAGTTGCGGTAAAACTCACTTCTGTCATCGAAGCCCTTGTTTTCCACAAACGGCAACGGATATCGGTCAATGGTTTCATCGGTTCTTGGTGCCATTGTTTTGGTAAGACCTACACCGGCCTGAATGGGAACTGCATCCTTGTTTTCCCAGTCCGTTACCATAACGATTTCGCCGTTCAAATCCCAGTCCTTGATAATTGCGGTTCCGTTTTCGCCCTGCATATACCAACGCTGAAGCTCAATGAAATTGCTTGTGCCCACTTCAACGTGATAATCAACGCCGTTTTTAAATCTCAGTTCAAGCTTGAAGCCGTCATCAACCTCTTCGTTGGTAACGTTGTCGAGCCTTGCATACAGCGATTCAATTTCCACACCGTCAAAAAGCATAAGTGCCTGGTCGATAATATGTATACCCCAGTCAAACAGCATTCCGCCGCCGTGAGCCTTCTGGTTGCGCCAGTCACCGGGGATTCCTCTTGAGCCGTGAACTCTTGATTCAATATTGAAAACTCTACCCAGAGTTCCGTCTTCATAAATCTTTTTAATCACAAGATAGTCAGGGTCCCAACGTCTGTTCTGATGGGTTGTAAAAATTCTGCCGTACTGCTTTGAAGCGGCAATCATTTTTTCAAGCTCCTCACTGCTTGTTGTAACAGGCTTTTCGCTGATAACGTGCTTGCCGTGAGCCATTGCATCAACAGCAATTTCGCGGTGAACATCGTTCGGAGTTGCAACCACC
The DNA here is from genome assembly GCA_017935265.1 of Clostridia bacterium. Classification (GTDB taxonomy): domain Bacteria; phylum Bacillota; class Clostridia; order Oscillospirales; family Acutalibacteraceae; genus CAG-488. Next base: position 2,129 of record JAGBHX010000113.1, read on the forward strand.
ACAAAATCAATTCTATCATCGCTGAGGAGTGCTTCTCTTGACTCAAATGCAAAAAGTCCGTTTTCTCTTGCTTTTTCAGCACGCTCAGGCTTAATGTCATAAATTCCTATAAATTCAACATTTTCCTGCATCTGCTGAGTGATTTTTCTTGTGTGCCAGCTACCCATTCCGCCATAGCCGATAACAGCCGCACCAAATTTACCGTTTACCATTTAAAAGACCTCGCTTATACCCACCACATATCTCCTGTGGATTCTGTAATTAAAACACCTTTAAGCATCTCGACTGCCTTTGAAAGACCCTCGTTCTGGCTCATAAGGCTGTCCTCGTGCTCGATGCTGATTGCGTAATCATAACCGACAAGACGAAGATTGCTGATAATATCCTTCCAATATGAAGCATCATTGCCGTAACCTACGCTTCTGAAAATCCATGAACGGTTAATTTCATCGCCGTAAGGCTTGGTGTCAAGCACACCGTTAACCGCTGTGTTGTATTTGTCGATTTTAGTGTCCTTTGCGTGGAAGTGGAAAATTGCATCACCCAACGCGCGGATAACTGCAACGGGCTCCATACCCTGCCAGATAAGGTGGCTGGGGTCAAGATTTGCACCGATTTCGGGGCCTACTGCCTCGCGAAGTCTGAGAAGGCTCTCTGTGTTATAAACGCAGAAGCCGGGGTGAAGTTCAAGGGCAATTTTGTTAACGCCGTGAGCCTTTGCAAATGAAACAAGGTCCTTCCAATAAGGAATGAGTACATCGTTCCACTGATATTCAAGCACCTCGCTGAAATCGTTGGGCCAGGGGCAGGTTACCCAGTTGGGATACTTGGCGCCGTCGTGGTCACCGGGGCAGCCGGAGAAGGTGTTGATCTGATGAATGCCAAGCTTTTCGGCAAGAAGAATGGTGTCACGGATTGTTTTGTCATATTCAGCGGCAATTTCCTTGTTGGGATGAACAGGGTTGCCGTGACAGCTCAATGCGCTGATTTCAAGGCCGTATTTTTCAACAATTGCCTTGAACTCCTCAAGCTTCTTTTCATCGCTGAGAAGCTCCTGAGGATTAGCGTGGCTGTTGCCGGGGTATCCGCCGCAACCGATCTCCACCATTTCGATGCCCTTTGATTTAAAATATTCAAGTGCCTGCTCAAAGGGGAGATTTCCCAAAAGGCAGGTAAAAACACCTAATTTCATAACAAAAACTCCTTTTTATAGTGCTGGTCTTATTCTACACCTTTGAAAAAATAATTCAATAGTTTAAAGCGTTTTTCTCCTTTAAATTCACAAAAAATATATTAAAACATCATAAAATGTTCACATCAAATTCATATTTATGGTTTATGATGTAACCGTGCTAAGGAGAGAGCCGCAACTCTCCCGAGCACATACCCCTCCTCAATAAACCCCTCAATTTATTGGAAAAAGCAGTCGGTAACCCCGGCTGCTTTTTCTTTTGCATAAAATCTTTGTTATGTGGCAAAAATAACTAAAAACAAAACGAGGTGTTTATATGAAAAAAATGTCACAGACAAAGGTTTATTACTCCGTACTTACAGCGTGCCTGCTGTTGGTTGTGGGAGTAAGCGCCGCAATTTACAACTACACTGCCCACCAAAACAGCGAAATTGAAACTCAGAGCACAACATCACAAGCTCAATCTGCCCCCGACGAGCAGGCAAACGTGCCTGCAACAGGCATTCCAAAGTCCACCGAAGCCACAACCGTAACCACCACAGCCACGCCAAAAGAGCTTCTCCCCTACAGCGGCGAATTTCTCACCCCTACCGCAGGTAAGGTCATCAAGGATTACAGCAACGGCGAAATGGTTAAAAGTGAAACTATGGGCGACTGGCGAGTGCACAACGGTGTTGATTTCAGCGCAGCCGAGGGTGAACAGATTGTTGCCGTGCAGAACGGTACGGTAACCCTCATTGATAAGGACTCCCTCTGGGGGGTGTGTATTGAGCTTACCTGCCCCGGCAATTTAAAGGTAAAATACAGCGGGCTTCAGGATAACGTAAATGTCAAAAAGGGTGACACGGTCAAAAAAGGAGATGTCATCGGTGTTGCAGGAGCGCTCCCCATTGAATCTGCAGAGGGCACACACGTGCACATTGAAACCACAATAAACAATAAGCTCGTCAGCCCCCTTGATGCTATGAATATGATGTAAAAGAAAAACCACCGATTTCTCGGTGGTTTTATTGCTGTTTTAACCTTGTGCGTAAGCTGCAACGGTGAGCATATATTCACCAATCTGTGCGCCGAATTCGGGAGCACCATCCATAATGAGCTTACCTTTTTTGGTTGAATCCAACATATCGTCGGTTGAAAGAAGAATGCCGAGTGCACTGTCAAGTGAGTCAAAGCGCATTGTGAAGAAGGGCATTGCTCTTTTGTAAACACCGCGGCCTGAACGGGATTTGCCTGCCTTGATTCTCAGATAAGCAGAAACCTCGGGGTGTCCGTCAACTGCCCAGGCATAAACACGGTCAGGGCTGGTTTTGGTCCAGTTGTGAACCGCTTCGTGACCCTGCTTGTTGAGCTGGCTGATGCCTGATGAAAGAAGATAGAAGAAGCACTTAACCATAAGAAGCTTATCTTCTTCTGCTTCTGGTGCTGCCTTTGCAGTGAGAAGCGATGACATTTTGAGAAGAGTCATCAGCAAAGCTGCAAACACCTTGGGGTATTTGAGTGCACCTTTCATTTTAGGAAGTGTTGCAGGACCGATTTTGCCCTTGAAGAAGCTGTTCATAGCTTCAAGATTTTTAAATTCAAGGTCAACAAAGGCATTGGTTGCAACCTTATCGGCGCAAACCACCCATTCACCGTTGTTAACTGTGAAATGAGTTGCAACCTTTCCGTCGGGAGATTCGGGGTCAAGAGCACTTACCTGAAAAACAGCGTGCATATTCTCAAACTTTTTTGCAAGAGAAGGTACGTCTGTTGCAATAACCTTTACAAGAGGCAATACGGCATTAAGAAATATTTTGTTGGTCAATACGGTTTCGTTTGCCATAATAAATCATTCCTTTCTGTAGGATAGTGAAGTTAATTAAACCTCGTCGTCCCAGTTGTCGTCCTCTTCAAAGTCTTTGTTCATAGCTTCACGGATAGCGTTTATGATACCGTTACAGTCAATACCGAGGTTTGACATAATATCCTCGTGAAGTCCGATGGGAGCAAATGTGTCCTGAATACCAAGACGGGTAAATGCACAGCCCTTACCTGCTTCAGCCATAACCTCTGCAACTGCTGAGCCGAGGCCGCCGATAATGTTGTGGTCTTCAACGGTGATGATACGGCGAGTATCCTGAACAGCCTTGAGGATAGCTTCCTTGTCAATAGGCTTGATTGTGTGCATATCAAGAACTCTTACTTTGAGTCCGTCAGCGTTTTCAAGGAACTTTGCTGCCTGATAAGCCTGGAACACACAAGAACCGCAAGCAATAACGGTGATGTCTGTGCCGGGGTTAACCTCAACAGCCTTGCCTACCTCAAACTTATATTCACGGGGATAATCCTTGCCGTAAAGAACGCGGTCAAAGCCACGGTTGATTCTAATGTAGTAAGGACCTTTGTTTTCATATGCTGCAACAACAGCTTCTGCTGTTTCAACACCGTCTGCAGGGCAGATGAGTGTAACATTGGGCATTGAGCGAACAACTGCAAGGTCACAGATTGCGTGGTGAGTTGAGCCTGCCTGACCGAAAGATGTGCCTGAATGTGTTGCAATGATTTTTGCGTTAACATTCTGATAGCAGATGTCGGTATGAAGCTGGTCAGCACTTCTTAATGAAGCGAAAACAGAGAAGGTTGAAAGGAAAGGCACAAGGCCTGCCTTTGCCATACCTGCGGCAACACCGAACATATTCTGCTCAGCAATACCAACGTTGAAGAAACGATCAGGATATGCTTTGCCGAATACACCGATTTTGGTTGAGCCTGCAAGGTCTGCTGTGAGACCTACGATTTCGGGATGCTCTTTACCGAGTTCAACAAGAGTCTGGCCGTAAATTTCGGCTGTTGAGAGTTCAGTTGAATCAAGAGCTGTATATGTAAGTCCGCCTGCCATATTATACACCCTCCTTTTCTGCACGAGCTACGCGCTCTTTGTAATATTTTTCAAGACTTGCTTTAGCCTGCTGATATTTGCCTTCATCAATAGCACCGTAATGCCAATGATAATCGTCTGCCATAAAGTCGATGCCTGCGCCCTTGATTGTGTTTGCAACAATCATAACGGGAGCTTCGGTCTGAGCAAGAGCGAATTCAATAGCATCGCAAAGCTCGCTGAGATTATGACCGTCAACCTCTTTAACAATGAAGCCGAATGCCTTCCATTTGTCAACAAAGGGTTCAAGGTTCATAACGTCTTCTGTGCGGCCGTCAATCATACACTTGTTGCGGTCAACAAATGAAATAACGTTTGTTGCCTTGAAGTGGGCAATTGACATTGCGGCTTCCCAGTTGGAGCCTTCGTCACATTCGCCGTCACCGAGGATACAGTATGTTTTGTAATCCTTACCGAGAACCTTTGCGGCAAGGCCTGTGCCCAGAGCGATTGAAAGACCGTGACCGAGAGAGCCTGTGGAAGCATCAACGCCAACAACCTTGTTTGAGTCAAGATGAATGCCCATCTTTGAGTTGGAAAGGTTAAAGGTTTTGAGCTGTTCAGGGTCATTGAAGCCCTTGTCAACAAGAACTGCGGCATAAGCAACGCCTGCGTGACCCTTGCTGAGAATGAAGCGGTCTCTGTCCTCCCAGTTGGGGTCATCAACCTTGATATTAAGATATTTGTGATAAAGAACGGTCATCATATCCATAACACTCATACCGCCGCCGATGTGGGCACTGCCTGCCCAATAGGTGGTGTCAAGGCAGAGATTACGGAGTTCGTGAGCTTTCTTTTCGAGAGCTAACCATTCTGATTTTGATAATGGCATTGTAGTTCCTCCCTACGTAAATTTTTATTAAATGAAACCCGATTAAAATGCTTCGGGGTGCATTTTCTTTGTAACTCTGAACGCTTCGTTGGCAATATCAACAGTGCGCTTGATGTCTTCATCAGACACAGCCGCGTTCATAAAGTGGTTGTGGTGGCTTGAAATAAAGATGCCCCTCTTAACCATTTCTGCAACCCAATCCTGGTGAATCATCATTGAGTCGTCGTTTGCAATTCTGAGATAGAAAAGTGAAGGCTCACCTGAAACCACCAAATCAAAGCCGTTGTTGTCGGCGGCTGATTTAAGGCCGTCAAGAAGCTTGACTGACTTTTCGCGAAGGAGCTTTGGTGCATCAATTTTCTTGAGCTTGTTGATGTTTGCAATAGCGGCGGCAAAGGGAACAGCACTCATCCAGTAAGAGCCTGTGTATGAAAGTCCGCTGACTGCATCCTTAATCCATTCCTTACCGCAGATTGCAGAAACGTTCCAACCGTTTGCAAGAGCCTTACAGAAGCAGATGAGGTCAGCCTCAATTCCGTAATAATGGTCTGAGCCTGCAAGGTCAAGACGCCAGCCTGCACGAACGTCATCGATAATAAGAACAATTCCGTTTTCTGTGCAAAGCTCACGAACCTTTTTCCAATAGCCCTCTGCGGGAAGCTCGTTGTCTTTGTAGTTGCCGTGCATATAGGGTGTTGAAATAAATGCGGCAATTTCGCCCTTATTCTCTTCAATCAGCTTTTCAAGAGCAGGAATGTCGTTCCAGTCAACATAAAGGTTGTTGGCAACATCTTCGGGGAGAACGCCGGGATAGTCAATTTTCTGAGTCCAGGCAGAAACACCGTGATAGAAGCCGTTGACGAAAATAATCTTTTTGCGGTGTGTTGCGTTGCGGGCAGCAAGAACTGCGCAGGAGGTTGCGTCATTACCGTTCTTTGCAAAAAATGCCCAGTCGGCGCAAGCTACAGTATCAACAAGAAGCTCCGCGAGCTCAACCATTTTGTATGAGGGTGAGGTTGTGCAGTTGCCGATTTTTGCCTGCTCCATAGCGGCGGCATCAACATCGGGGTCGTTATAGCCAAGAATGTTAGGGCCGTATGCACACATATAGTCGATGAATTTGTTGCCGTCAACATCCCAGAAATATGCACCCTCTGCCTTCTGTGAGAAGAAGGGCCATGCGCTTACGGGGATGAAGTTACCTTCAGCAGGGCCGAGATGGCCGTAAACACCTGAAGGAATTACCTTTGTTGCTCTCTGAAAGAGCTCGTTACTCTTTTTATATTTGTTAATCTTAAAAGCCATTTCACTACCTCCTGTGCTTATGCAAGATAGAGTGCAACTCTGTCGAGAATTCTGTTTACGTTGTCGATCATATTGATCATTCCGCGCATTACGATTTCACCCTCGCCGACCTTGGCAATGGCATTGACCTTGCCGTCAAAGAGGTCGTGAGCAAGCTGCATGCTGCCGAATTCCATAAGAGCGCGGTATTTATCGGGGCTCTTTTTAACGGTTACAAGACGGTGGTCTTTAACTGTGATTGTTGAAGCGGGACCGCCTGCAATTGAAACCTTAATGTTTCCGTCGGGGATCTGCTTTGCGGTGAACTGACCGATTTCGTCATTGTTTGCAATCTGAGAAATCGCAACGGTGATTGTGTAGAAAAGAAGATTTGTGCTCAATGCAAAAAATTCTTCATTTTTCAAATCCTCTTCACCGGGGCGCATATACTTTGAAAGCATATCGGTAAGAGGGGTAAACTGCTTGAGCAAAAAGCCGATTTTATGAAAGCCCTTTGAAGGAATGGGAGTGACTGTTCCGTCAATAAGGCCGTTGAACTTTTCACAAGAGCTGAAGGGAAGCTTTACGTCACAATCGTTACAACCCTGCTCCATACGGCAACGGCCGTTTTTAAAGGTGATTGTTGCGCTGGGGCCGTCCTTAACCTCAAAGCCGATTGATACAGGCTTTTTTGTTTTAACAAGCTCCCTTGCTTCTTCGCTGAGCTCGCAAAGATTTTCTAAGGTGCCGAGTACGGCGTACATGTTGATGTATGCCAATGTTCTTGCATCTGTCAAAATAATTCCTCCTTAATGTCAAATGCGTATTTACCATTTTATTTTATCAAAATGTCACAAAAAAGTAAACAACAATGTTGCATAAAATATTACATATAAATATGTATATTATTGCTTTAGAGCGGTAACTGACAGCTATTATTTGACACATATAAAAAATGGAAGTATAATATCCGCAATTCAAAAAAAGGAGACAAAATTATGGATTTCAAAAAAATCGGCGTGGTTATTGCCGACGATATGGAATTTTTGCCACTCGTTGAGCTTGTGACCCCCCTCGGATATGAAAAAGGCGAAATCAATTCTTATGAAACAATTTCTTTTTCTGCAGGCAGCAAAGAGGTTACGGCAATCAAGTGCCGTATCGGTAAGGTAAACGCCGCAACGGCAACAGCTATGCTCATTGACAAAATTCAGCCCGACTGCATTATGAACATCGGTCTTTCAGGCGGAGTTAAGGGTGTTAACCGCGGAACGGTTTTTGCAGGCTCCTCCTTCACCGAATGTGACTTTGACCTCGGCGCGCTTGGCCGACCCCTGGGTGTTAAACCCGGTCAGGAATACGTTTATGAGGCTGATAAGGCTCTGCTTGACGCAATTCCGCAGGAAATGGGCATCCGACTTCTCAAATGCGGAACGGGTGATTACTTCCTCACCAAGGATTCTCAAAAGGAAGAATATCACAAGCTTTTCGGAATCAACACCTTTGATATGGAAACAGGCGCAATCGCTTCTGTTTGCCACTGCTGTGACGTTCCCTTCCTGAGCATCCGCAAGGTATCTGACGACAGCGAGGATTCCGCCGCAGAGGATTACAAAAAAATGAATGCTCTTGCAGAAACAGCTCTTGCTGATATTTTACTTGAAGTTTTAAAAAATCTGTGATAAAATTCTAACAAATCAAATTAAGGAGTGGTAAAAATGGATTTTAAAGAAAGTCCGTTTATGTATGCGATAGCGCTTTTTGTTGTTGCATTCGTAATTTCACAATCCGTATTTTTCCTTGTAAAATCATTAAAAAAAGCCAAGGAATTAGGTATTCCCAAGGAAACACTTAAAACAACAATGGTTTCAAGTGCAGTTTTCACTGTTGCACCTGCAATTTCAATTCTTGCAACGGTAATCGTTCTTGCCAACGCATTGGGTATTGTTCTTCCTTGGATCCGACTCACCGTTATCGGCAACCTTGCTTATGAAACCACAGCCGCACAGACAGCACTTGACTTCTGGGGCGAATCACTCAAGCATTCAGTAGGTGACACACAGCAGTTCGCTACAATTGCCTGGGCTATGACATTGGGCAGCATTGCCCCCCTTATTCTTCTCCCCTTCCTTTGCAAAAAGCTTCAGAAGAAAATCGGTGCAACCGTTAACAAGAGCGAAAAATCAAAGAAATTCGGCGATGCCATTTCAGCCGCCGCTTTCATCGGCATTGTTATGGCCTTTGTGTCCCGTGAAATCTATTCTTACACCGTTCAGAAAACCAATGTTCTCGATGCCGCAGGCAACAGCATTGTTAACGAAGCCGGTCAGATTCTCAAAGTAAAGACGATCACAGGCTCCGCAGGCCTTATGTCAATTCTTGTTCTCGTCTGTGCAATTGTGTTTATGCTCATTCTTGACATTATCTGCAAAAAATTCAAGCTCACAAAGCTTGAGCCCTTTGCAATGCCCATAGCTATGTTTGCCGCAATGGGTATGGCCGTTTTATTCACATATGTTCTTCCCGAAAACCTTGTTAACCACACCTGGTTTGAAATCGGCACAGAGCTTGCAAAAATCTACGAATAAGGAGTGACGGATATGCAGAAAGATTATTTTGACAGAGTTCACAAATGGGGTATCCTTTGGAACATCGGCGCATTGCTCACACTCCTTTGCATCCCCGTTGCAATTTGTTCTTATCTCAATGCCTGGCCCGAAATCGACGCTCTTCTGAGCATTATGCCAAAGCTTATGGGTCTTTATTGGCTGACCGCTATTGTTGAGGTTATCACCTATGTTCCCCTCCTCGGCCCCGGCGGTGCATACCTGAGCTTTGTTACAGGTAACATCACCAACCTCAAGCTCCCCTGCGGACTTAAAGCAATGGAGCAGGCAAAGGTAAGAGCCAACACAGAAGAAGGCGAGGTTATTTCAACCATCGCAATTTCAATTTCAGCAATCACCACAACGGTTATCATCGCAGTCGGCGTTCTCGCTTTCGGCGCAACAGGCTCACTTCAGCTTCTTACCGAAGGAACTCTCGCTCCCGCTTTTGAGTATGTCCTTCCTGCTCTTTTCGGCGCGCTTGCCGCAGGCTATATTCTCAAGCACTGGAAGGTTATGATTGCTCCCTTCGTTGTGGGCGTTCTTTTCCTTGCTTTTGTTGACCCGACAATGGGCGCAGGCACACTTATGTTCATTACAATCGTTGCCGCTGTTATCGGTGTTCTTATCCTCAACAAAGCAAACAAGCTTTAATAAAATCAAGAAAAATATTTTTTCAAAAAGTCTTGATATTTTTAAAATAGTGTGATAAACTATTGACAATGTAAGATTTGATGATTCAAAAGAGTGGGGCGACCCGCTCTTTTGTGTTTGTTTAAACCTTTACAAAATCACAGAAAAAAGAGGTATTTTATGGCATCTAAAGGTAAGGGCGGCAACACCGTTGCCACCGTATGGAGCATTGCAGAGCCCATTGCACAAGACCTTGGGTTAAAGCTGTGGGATGTACGCTTTGAAAAAGAGGGTGCTAACTGGTATCTCAGAGTGTTTATCGACAAAGACGGCGGCGTTTCGATTGACGACTGTGTTGATATGAGCCACGCTCTCGATAAGCCCCTTGACGATGCTGACCCCATTGACCAGAGCTACTGCCTTGAGGTTTCTTCCCCCGGGATTGAAAGAGACCTTAAACGCGACAGCCACTTTGAGCAGTGCATAGGAATGGACATCAAAATCAAGCTTATCCGTCCTCTTGACGGTCAGCGTGAGTTTTCGGGAGTGCTCGAAAGCTACGACGCAGGCAATGTGCAGATTAAATTAGAAGACGGTTCCGGCTTTATGTTTAACAAAAAAGAAGCGTCATACATCAAGCTTGACGATTTTGGAGGAGAAATATAATGAAAAACAAAGAATTATTCGCAGCTCTCAAAATGCTCCAGAAAGAAAAGGGCATTGCAATGGACGTGCTTTGTGAAGGCATTCAGAGAGCACTGGTTACTGCTGTTAAGCGTGACTACAACAACAAAGACATCGTTTTCTGCGAGCTTAATCCCGAGGATGAAACAATGCGCGTTTTCGTAAGAAAGAATGTTGTTTCTGAAATTTCTGACCCCGATGAGGATATCCTCGTTGAACAGGCTCAGAAGCATAAGCCCACCGCAGTTCCCGGTGACATCATTGAAATTGAGCTTGAAACAAAAGAAGTAAGCCGCATTGCCGCAGACAAGGGTAAGCACGTTATCCGTCAGGGCATCCGCGAGGCTGAACACGGCAGAATGAGAGAAGAAATCCAGAGCAAAAATCAGGAAATCGTTACTGCCAAGGTTTCAAGAATTGACCCCGAAACAGGCGACGCTCTCATCGAAATCGGCAAAGCTCAGGAATTTCTTTCAAAGAGTGAGCAGATTCCCGGTGAAGTTCTTCTTCCCGGCGACCTTATCAAGGTTTACATCGCTGACGTTAAGGATTCAACACGCCGTTTCCCCAGAGCTACAATTTCAAGAACACATCCCGGCCTTGTACGCCGCCTTTTTGAAACAGAGGTTCCTGAAATTTACGACGGCACTGTTGAAATCAAATCTGTTTCCCGTGAAGCAGGCTCAAGAACAAAAATGGCCGTTTACTCAGCAGATGAAAATGTTGATGCAGTAGGCGCTTGCATCGGACCCAGAGGCGCACGTGTGGGCAAGGTTGTTGACCTTCTCGGCGGCGAAAAGATTGACATTGTAAAATACAGCGAAAATCCTGCAGAATTTATCGCAGCTTCTCTTGCTCCCGCAGATGTTATTTCTGTTACAGTGGACGAATCAGGCGAAAAATCCTGCAAGGTTATCGTTCCCGATATGCAGCTTTCATTGGCTATCGGCAACCGCGGTCAGAACGCACGTCTTGCCGCTAAGCTCACAGGCTGGAAAATTGACATCAAGCCCGAAAGCGGAAAAGAATCCCCTGCAATCGTATTGGAATAATATATACTGAATAATAAATCCCTAAAAATCGGGAGGCGATAAAATGCAACCTAAAAAAATCCCTATGAGAAAATGCACGGGCTGTGGCGAAATGAAGCCCAAGAAAGAGCTTGTCCGCGTAGTAAAATCACCTGAGGGTGAAATTTCACTTGACCTCACAGGCAAAAAGAACGGCAGAGGCGCTTACGTTTGCAAGGACGCTGCCTGCCTGAAAAAAGCACAAAAAGCAAAAAGAATAGAGCGAGCATTTGACTGTGCCATTCCCGATGAAATATTTGAGAAAATGGAACAGGAGCTGATAAAAAGTGAATAACAATGCTTTGAGTCTGCTCGGTCTTTGCCGAAAGGCCAATAAGCTGAGTATGGGGCACGATATGTGCAAGGGTGCCGTAAACGGCGGAAAAGCCTGCGTGTGCCTTGTCAGTTCCGATTCGTCACAGAGAGTTTATGATGAATTCAGCTCTCTTTGCCGAAATAAGAATATCCCCATTTTCAGAATTGAGCCGACAATTGATGAAATTCATCACCTCATCGGCTACAAGGCAGGGATAATCACAATAGATGACGGCGGTTTTGCCAAATCATTTATGAAAAACTTCAAAGAATACAGACCCGGGGAGGAAACATTATATGATAAATAAATACAGAGTTCACGAAGTCGCAAAAGATTTTGACTTGCCCAGCAAAAAGGTTGTTGAGCTTCTTGCAAAATATTTTGACGACCCCAAAAAACATATGACAGCGTTGGAAGAAATTGAGCTTGACGTTATTTTTGAAACATTTACAAAAGAGCGTGAGGTTGAAAGCTTTGACGCTTACTTTGCAACCAAAACTGAGAAAAAGCCTGAAGAAAAGCCTGCTCCCGCAAAGAAAGAGGAGCCCGCACAGGCAAAAGCTGAGCCTGCCAAAAAGGGCGACAAGCCTGCTCAGGCAAAGGCCGAAGGCAAAAAGCCCGAGGCACCCAAGGCTGCACCTCAGCAGAACGCACCAAAAAAGAAAGAAAAAGACCCCAACGCTCAGCTTCAGCGCAGAACAAAGGGCGAAGCAAGAATTGTTGACACAAGAGCAAGCAACGTTGAGCTTGATAAATATAACGAGCGTTATGAAAATATGTCGCATCACAACAATATGCAGACAGACCGCACCGTTAACAAGCAGAAATTGAAGCAGCGCTCTCAGCAGTATCGCAAGCAGGGTATGCGTTCTTCAAGAAAAGAAACAGAAGCAGAGCGTCTGAAGAGAATTGCCGCTGAAAGAGCAAAGAAGCCCCAGATGGTTATTACTGTGCCCGAAGAAATCACAGTCGGCGGTCTTGCAGAGCTTCTTCATATGACTGCCGCAGAGGTTATCAAAAAGCTTTTTGCTCTCGGTCAGATGGCTGCTATCAACGACGTTATTGACTATGACACTGCCGAAATCGTTGCAACAGAGCTTGGCGCAAAATGCGAAAAGGAAGTTGTTATCACCATTGAAGACCGTATCATCGACGCCAGCGAAGACGATGACAGCGACCTTCAGCCCCGCGACCCCGTTGTTGTTGTTATGGGTCACGTTGACCACGGTAAGACCTCTCTTCTTGACGCAATCCGCAACACCTCTGTTACTTCAACAGAAGCAGGCGGTATCACTCAGCACATCGGTGCTTACAGAGTTGACCTCAACGGTCAGAAAATCACTTTCCTTGACACACCCGGTCACGCCGCTTTCACATCAATGCGTGCAAGAGGTGCTCAGGCAACAGATATTGCAATTCTCGTTGTTGCCGCCGATGACGGTATTATGCCCCAGACAGTTGAGGCTATCAACCACGCAAAGGCCGCAGGCGTAAGCATTATTGTTGCTATCAATAAAATGGACCGTGACGGTGCAAACCCCGACAGAATTATGCAGCAGCTCACAGAGCACTCACTCGTTCCCGAAGAATGGGGCGGTGACATCATCTGTGTTCCCGTTTCTGCAAAAACACGTATGAATATTGACAAGCTTCTTGAATCCGTTCTTCTCGTTGCAGAAATGCAGGAGCTCAAGGCCAACCCCAACAGAGCCGCAAGAGGTATTGTTATTGAAGCCCGTCTTGATAAGGGCAGAGGCCCCATTGCAACTCTCCTTGTTCAAAAAGGTACACTTCGCTCCGGTGACATCATCGTTGCAGGTATGTCCGTCGGCCGTGTCCGCGTTATGAAAAACGACAAGGGCGAAAACGTTAAGGAAGCAGGCCCCTCAGTTCCCGTTGAAATTATGGGTCTTGCCGAGGTTCCTCAGGCAGGCGACATTTTTGACTCGGTTTCTGACGAAAAGCTTGCCCGTGAGCTTGTTGAACAGAGAAAGCAGGAGGCTAAGGAAGAGCAGTTCAAGGCTGTTCAGAAGGTTACTCTTGACAACCTCTTCTCCTCACTTCAGGAGGGCGAGCTCAAGGAGCTCAACATCATCGTTAAGGCAGACGTTCAGGGCTCAGCCGAAGCAGTTAAGCAGAACCTTGAAAAGCTCTCAAACGAAGAAGTGCGCGTTCGCGTTATCCACAACGGTGTCGGCGCTGTTAATGAGTCAGATATTATGCTCGCAAGCGCATCAAACGCTATTATCGTAGGCTTCAACATCCGCCCCGATGCAGTTGCAAAATCTCTTGCAGAGCGTGACGGCGTTGAAATGCGTATGTACCGCGTAATTTACGACTGCCTTGAAGATGTTCAGGCAGCTATCAAGGGTATGCTCGCTCCCAAATACCGTGACGTTGAGCAGGGCAGAATCGAAGTTCGTAACGTTATCACAATTTCTTCTGTCGGCAAAATTGCAGGCTGCTATGTTACCGACGGTAAGGTTACAAGAAACAGCAAAATCCGCGTAGTCCGTGACGGCATTGTTGTGGCTGAGGATGAAATTTCTTCACTCCGCCGTTTCAAGGATGACGTTAAGGAGGTTGCTTCAAACTACGAATGCGGTATCGGTCTCAACAAGTTCTCCGACATCAAGGAGGGCGACGTATTCGAGGCATACATCGTTGAAGAATACCGTGACTGATTGAGGTAAGCTATGGCAGGTTACAGAATTAACAGAGTATCGGAAGATATTAAAAGAGAAACAATCGCTATCATCAGAGAGCTTAAGGATCCCCGTGTCCGTGACAAGCTCCTGACGGTAGTCCGTGTTGAAGTCAGCTCCGACGCTTCCTTCGCCAAGATTTACATCAGTGCCATTGAAGGCTACGATGTTGCCAATGAAGCCGTAAAGGGCCTCACCAACGCCACAGGCTTTGTTCGCCGCGAGATTGGCCAGCGACTTCACCTTAGAAAGACACCCGAAATTAAATTCATCGCAGATGATTCTATCGAGCACGGTATGAACATCGTTAAAATGATGGACGATTTAAGGACTGAGGAAAATGATGATTGATTCCCCGAAAAAGGTTGCCGAAATTTTAAAAGAGCAGAATAATATTCTTATTCTCGTTCACGCTCACCCCGACGGAGACACCCTCGGTTGCGGCTACTCCCTTTGCAGAAGTCTTTTGTCCTTGGGCAAAAATGCAAGGGTATGTTGCTCTGACCCTATTCCGCCGAAGTACGGCTACCTTTTTGATGATATTGAAGAAAAAGTCTTTGACCCCGATTTCATTGTTGCAGTTGACGTGGCCGACACTAAGCTCCTGGGCAAAACCAATGAGGAGCTTTATGCAGACAAGGTTGACCTTTGCATTGACCACCACGGCTCTAACCGCTTTTATGCAAAGCAGACTTATCTTGATGCTTCTGCCGCGGCGGCGTGTGAAATTCTTTTGCAGGTGACTAAAGAGCTGGGTGTTGAAATCGGCAAAAAAACTGCCGACTGTATTTACACCGGCCTTTCAACAGACACAGGCTGCTTCCGTTATTCAAACGTCACTCCCCGCACTATGATTATGGGTGCGGAAATGATTGAAAAAGGCGCATCTCATGCCGACATCAACACCGTGATGTTTGACACAAAAACCAAGTCATATCTTGAGCTTCAGCGCCTTTGCCTTGAAGGGCTTGAGCTCCACTTTGACGGCAGATGCTCGCTGATTACCGTAACTCAGGAAATGTTCAGAAAAAGCGGTTCAGACGAAAGCGAGTGCGATGCAATTGCCTCCCTTGCCCGTCAAGTTGAGGGTGTGACCGTGGGCGCGACTCTTCGCGAGCGTGCTGACGGAAGCTTTAAGGTTTCTCTCCGCACCCACGCCCCCGTTGATGCTTCGGCAATCTGCGGAAAGATGAACGGCGGCGGTCATTCCAGAGCGGCAGGCTGTCAGCTGGAAGGCACATTGGAAGAAGTAAAGGCTATACTCCTCAAAAACATAGAAGAATTTATGAAATGATTAAAAGCAGAATCGGAATTAAATCCGACTCTGCTTTTTCATTTTGTGTAATATTTATCTTCATCTCTGACGATATGGTAGTAATATGTGCGTTATCAAATATTCTCCGTATATTTCATATTGCAGTCTGCATATCATCACCGTTTATATCATAACAAAACGGCTCCCTTTAAACAAGAGAGCCGAAAAATTAAATATTGTATTAAATTTTAATTTGTGCTAAAATGGCATCAGAGGTCGTTTAATGTTCTGAATTCATATCCCTGTTCACGGGCATAATCAATTATTCTGCCCATAGCCTGAGCATTATCCGACGATACGGAATGAAGCAGAATTATTGCCCCCGGATGAAGCCGTGACGTGACCTTTTCAAAGGCATAGTCCCCGCCCTTTTGTTGGTCTGTGTTCCAATCGTTATAAGCAAGTGACCAGAACACACACTTAAAGCCTATGGAATTTACCAGCTCCAGCGCACTTTCGGAATATTCCCCTTTTGGGAAGCGGAAATACGGCGATGTGTAGCCGAATTTTTCTCTGAGGTAATTGTCACAATCCTCAACCTCTTTTGCCATTTTTTCACGGCTGATTTCATCAAAGCAAGGATGATTTGCCGAATGGTTGCCGAGAATATGACCCTCGTTGATGATTCTTGCCATAAGCTCAGGTGAGGATTTAATATTTATCAGCGTGCAGAAAAAGGCGGCTTTTACTTTTTTCTCTTTTAGCACATCGAGGATAATTTCCGTGTTGCCGTTTTCGTATCCGCAGTCAAAGGTAAGATACAGCACCTTTTCGCCCCGTGTGTCGTAGGTGATTGCATTGACCTTGTTTTCTTCAAAAAACCTCTGCGATTGCTTTGCAATTTCGTGTGCCTCTCCTTTTGATGCAACACCGAAGGAATGAGCAATTTTCTTTGTGGAAAGCCCCTTCGTATTCTGTGGGTCGCTTACCGTAAAATGCACCGTTTTAAGTGGTGCTTTGCCCGTGTAAGTGTCATATTTTTCCGTGGTTGCGGCGGCATCCATTCCGCTGTGGTTATCAACGGTTTTCGGTGTGCAACCGCACAAGACCGATATACATAAGCTCATAAATAAACATATAATTTTTTTCAAAAATATCACCCGATATTATTTTCCCTGTCAGGAGTGAAATTATGAAACTCAAAAAATTCCTTTCTTTTGTGCTGTGCGCCGTAATCATCTTTACGGCTATGCCTTTTTGCGCCACTGCACAGGAATATACAGGGGATTTTGCGGAAGGTGAAGCCGTTTTTGAATACACTCAGAGTGTTGAAAACGAAAAAGATTTTCTGAACAACTCAAACATTCCCGAAGAGCTTGCGCAAATCGGAATTACTTCCGTCAGGGAGCTGACCGTTGACAAAATTTTTGACACAAGCATTAAAGAAAACGCTGACGGCACAAAAACCAAAAGCGGATATTATGTAGGATATTTTGACGGTGAGGTTGAAGCCGTCTGCAGCAAGTTGAACGGTCTTTCGGCCGTGAGCTACGCTTCTCCAAGCTTTCTTATGCAGGAGGATGCCGTAACAATCCCCTCCGAGGTCACGTCACCCAGAAGCCTTTACAACACCTACACCAAATGGTGGTTCAACGATTTGCTCAATATTCCTCAGGCATGGGAAGAATTTGACACCTTGGGCAGCGGTGTTGTTGTGGCTGTGCTTGACTCAGGCTTCACCGTTGACCACATTGAATACACAGGAAGAATATGGACCGACCCCGCAGGCAACAAGGGATTCAATGCCGTAACCGGCACAAGTGACGTTTCGCCGGTATCAGGTCACGGCGACAATGTTGCAGGCATCATTGCAGGTGCGGCGGGCTGCAACTATTCTATAGTCGGTGTTGCTCCGGAAGCTCAGCTTATGCCGATTAAGGTTGCCGAAAGATCCGATGCTATTTCAATAGCCTCCGTTATTGTGGGCATCAACTACGCTATTTCAAACAACGCAGACATAATTTCAATGTCAATAAGCACCAACACCAACAACTCCTTGCTTTATTCAGCCTGTGAGGCCGCATACGAGGCAGGAATTATTCTGCTTGCAAGCGCCAGCAACAACGCCAGAAGTACCTCTCAGGAGATTCGCTACCCTGCCGCCTTCGACTGTGTTATCGGCACTATGGCAAGCGGCAAGGACGGTCAGCTTTGCAATTTTTCAAACTATGACCCGACACTCGCCTATTATAACATAGCCGCACCGGGTTATCAGATTCTCGGTGTTGCCCCGTCCTCCAACACTTCGGCTTCGGCTTATTCGGGCACATCGCAATCAACACCGATTATTGCAGGTCTTGCGGCGCTCTATCTTTCAATCTATCCCGACCACACCCCGAATGAATTTTTCCGTTCGCTTATAAATTCAAGCACGGATACCGTAACCTCAAACTCATCCGTCGTCACCAACACAACCTACACCTTCCCCCTTGTGAATGCAATGAACCTGCTCAGCTACCCCAACACAAGCCCTGAACTTTATGCCATCACAGGCACAACCGCCATTGTTGACGATGAGCATTCTTTTATCTACGGCATTGACGAAGGCTACAGCTCCGTGGAAACCTACATCGGGGTAAACGACGGAAGCTATGAGATTATCCCCACCGAAAACGGCTTGGGAACAGGCACAATCATCCGCGTGCTGACAAATACAGGCCAGCCATTCAGAGATTATGAAATTGTGATTTTCGGTGACACTGACGGTGACGCAAAATGTGACGGCCGCGATGTACTGCTGTGCGATTACAGCATTGCAGGTGGCGCTGTGCCCGACTGCATCAAGTTTGCCTGTGACGTTGATTTTGACAATGACGTGGACTCCGACGACTCGGGCATAATTGCGCATTGCGGTGTATTTACCGACTTTGTTTCACAAATAAGATAACTATGTAAAGCCGTCTTTTGACGGCTTTTGTTTTAATAAGCGTTATTGTTGTTCTTTTTGTTCTGCTGATTGTTGTTCTGATTGCTGTTCTGCTTGTTGCCGGGACAGTTGTTAGAATTGTTATTCTGCTTATTATTGTAGTTCTGATCTTTTTTGTTC